>DASXUQ010000014.1 GCA_036504735.1 bacterium | reverse complement strand
CCCGAGAGATCCTGCATCCCGCAGACGGGCTGCAGGATGACAAGTGAAAGGGTAACGGTCTGCAGGTCGAAGACTCCGGTGGAGTCCACGGACTCTAACGAGATGACAAGATAAGGCGGAGCCCTCAAATTGGTGCAGATCGAGCGTCAGGCCGGATGAGGTCAGGAAGTAGGTGGCGCCGGGGGCGTCGTACTTGAAAGAGAACGCGCCGTCCCATTGGCCTTCATTCTGGACAAAGAAGGCCGTCTGCGGCAGGGGTGTGCCGGCGAGGGCAAGGGTGGCGAGCAGCAGGATCAGGAGGATCGGGCGCATGGGTGTGGGCCTTGAGGTGCTTTTTCTTAAGATAAGAATGAAATGGGAAAGTTGAAATAGGTTTCGGCCGGGTTGTGGATGTGGGCCGCTGGGGTTTGGGATTCCGTTCCGAAGCGGAACGGAATGACAATGTTTGGTGGTGGTCGCGTTTCGTTGATGGGGGTGGCGATGAAGAGGCGGCCGGGAGGCCGCCGGAAGTAAGATGTAAGGGGCACTGATGAACCCGAGGTTCTTCCGCCCGAAGCGGGCGTCAGAATGACAAATTATTGGGGAAGCGGGCGTCAGAATGACATGGATTGGGGGTGGCGCGAAGGCGGACGTAGGGTGGGCGAAAGAAAAGGCGGCCATGGGCCGCCCTAAGGGGAAATCGAAGTGGGGAACGGGCTATTGGCAGGAGTTGGAGAGGACGACGAAATCGTCTTCCACCTGCTTCATCTGTGCAAGGACGGCCTCATCCTTGACCTTTTTGTCGAGGGACAGTTTCTGGAGCTGTTCACAGTGCTTGACGAGGTCCTTGGCACCATGCCGAAAGGTCTTCTGGTTGAAGGCCGGGCAGCAGGCTTTGGACTTGAGGACGGGCTGGGCAGCAGCCAACAGGAACCTGGCATTGTCCTTGATGTAGCTGGGCTCGACATTGCTGCGGGCTTCGACGAAGGGCATCAGCACCCGGTGGAAATCATGCACCTGAGACGGCGCGCATTCGGGCATCAGGCGGGCATCGGTGTAAGATGCTTTAGTCGCGGCAGCGCAGCAGCCGCCAGCGGCTTTCTTGTCGGCGGCAGAACATTTGCTGCCGCAGGCCTGACCGAAGCAGAGGGACGAAACAATCGCGATCATGCACAGCGAGATCAGAACTGATTTCATGGAACCTCCGAGGCTAAAGGCCCAAAAACCCAAAAGCCAAAATTAAGACTGAACGGTCGTTTCCGGTGACGAAACGGGCGCGGGTGCCGATTCGACATGGCCCTCGAGGGCGGTGTTGAGGGCGGTGACGGCGACTTCGCACATGGACGGATCGGGTTCCTGAGTAGTGATCCGCTGCAACCACAGACCGGGCTGAATGAGAATCTTCACCAGCGCGTTGTCGGTATGCTTGGATGAGAACTTGAGGAACTCATAGGAGATTCCGGCAAGAATGGGAATCAGCGGCAGATGGACCGCCAGACGCGCCCAGACACTGCCGTAATCGCCGAACAGGGACACGACAATGGAATCCACGACTACGAAGAAGATCACCGCCGCAAGGGCTACAATCAGCAGAAAGCTGGTGCCGCAGCGAGGGTGGAAACGGGTCTGCGTGAGCACGCGGTCCACCGTCAGATCGAAGCCAGACTCATAGGCGAAAATGCTCTTGTGCTCGGAGCCATGATACTGGAAGACGCGGTGAATATCTTTCCAGCGGGAGATAAACCATAAGTAGGCCAGCAAAAGGCTGATGCGAACCACGCCGGCGACGACATTGACGATCACCTGCCGCCCGGCGATATTGACGCCGTCTCCCCCCGCCACGAGCTTGCCGATCCACAGCGGAAAGTACATGAACAGGCCGAGGCCGATGACCAGAGCGACCATCATGGAGAGGCCGATGCCGAGCTTTTCCTTCATCCCGGCCTTCTCCTTGACCTCGGATGAGGCGTCAACGGTAGCCTGCTGGGCGGACCAGTTGAGGGCGTCCATGCCGATTTTAAGGGACTCGACGAGGCCGACGGCTCCGCGAATCACCGGCAGGCCAAGCAGCTTAAAGCGCCGTGTCACCGGAGTATAGGGATAAGATTTGGTGGCCACGCTGCCATCCGGAGTACGCACCGCCATAGCGACGCGGTCCGGGCTGCGCATCATGACGCCTTCGATAATCGCTTGACCGCCCAAAGCCAGCTCCGTGGATAGTTCTTTGCGGGTGGTGTTGCCTTGCGGCTCCTGATTCACGATTGGATTTCCATTAGAGTTCATAAAGTCTCGTACGAAACGGGCGGTACACCGCGTACCGCCCGCCCATTAAAGCTTTGATGGTCCAGGCATTACGCCTGAGCCTTCTTATACCGTTTCAAGAATTTGTCCACGCGTCCAGCGGTGTCGAGGAGCTTCTGCTGGCCCGTAAAGAAGGGATGGCAGGCAGAGCAGATTTCAACCTTGAACACATCACCCGCCGTGGTGGAACGCGTCTGGAACGTACTGCCGCAGGCACAGCTTACTGTGACCATATGGTAGCCGGGATGGAAGTTCTCTTTCATGGTCCTTTCCTCAATGCAGTTGAGCCGTAAATATACGAACATTATACGCCGTAGTCAAGCAGATTCTCCTTGGCTCTCGCCATAGTGTAACAATGTAAATATGTGATGATTATTATATTGTCATCATCTTCACGGATCGTTGATGGATGGGGCAAGGTAGACTGCGATCAGGCTCATAAAAAGCAAGAAACCCGGCGCAAACCGGGTTTCTTGTGCTCAGCGAATCGCGATAACGCTACTTAATGAGCATCATCTTCTTAGCGGCGGTGAACTTGGCGGTCCTGATCTGGTAGATATAGAGACCGGAAGCCACCGAAGCGCCGTTCTGACTTTGGCCGTTCCATGACAGCGTGTAAGCGCCGGCCGGACGAACCTCATCCGCCAAGGTCGCCACCAACTGCCCCATGGTGTTGAATATCTTCAGCTCCACTCGCGTCGCTTCCGGCAGGTCAAACCGGAGTTCCGTGGTGGGGTTGAAGGGATTGGGGTAGTTCTGGTACAGAGCGTAGTTGCTGGGGACTTCCAGTTTGCGCGGCTGGGAGGTCCGTGTGCCCAACTGACCCAGCAATTGATCTTCTAACACCAGACCCTGCGCGACCGAGTGCACTCGCAACCCGGCAGGGACGCTCGAGGCGGGGGCGTTATCGAGATTGCCGCCGTCCGAATTGCCCATCAGCATCTGGATGCCGATCAGATCCACCGCCACCAGCAGCGAGTCATCAAACGTCAGGCCACTGCCCAGCAGGTCCGTGCAGATCGAAACGGCATCGTCATACTGGCCACGGTCCGTACGGTAACTGGCCAGCAGGCGGTTGCCATAGACCCGCGTACTGTAGGCACTGCTGTCGATCGTGATGGCGCTGTCGATCAGAGCCGGAATCCAGCCATCGGCATTCTCGCCGTCAAGGTGGCGCTGGGTGGACAGGATGTGCGTCAGCGACTGCCAGCGCAGTTGGTCATCGCCGGTGGCCGCAACCACGCTGTGGAACGAAGCCTGAGCGCCAGCATAGTCGCCTTCCACTTCGGCGGTCAGGGCATTGGAGAACATGATCAGATCGTCGTCGAAATTGTCCAGTCCCTGGCCATTGCGGGCCGAGCCGCGTACAGAGCCACCATGGAAGGCCATTCCCTGGCTGCTGCTGCCACCGCTACCGCAGAGGCCCCACGGGTTCTTCTGCGTGGTGTCCAGTGCGAAGTAGGTCAGTGCAGGAGTGGGGTTGAAGTAGGCGTCCTTGACCCCGTTGTTCCAGTACTGATTCTCTGCCGAATACTTATCGCCGGACATGGTCTTGTCCCAGTACAAATAGCGACCCGTGCCCTTGCGCTGGTACCAGTCGTTCTTGCCGCCGGGACCGCCGTTCTTGTTGACGTTGTCAATGATCGGCATCACCTTGTCCTTGTAGAAGTACAGTAGGCTGCTGGCCGAGTCACTGATCACGTTGCTGACGCCGCTGCTGGCGCCTTCCCAGCCGAAGGTTGGGCCGGTGCCTTGCAGAGCCAGCAGGGCGTTCCCGTTGGCGTTGGTCGGAGCCAGATTCTTGAAGGTGCAGCACTGGAAGTTGGGAGTGCAATTGCTGCCATCAAACACCACGCCGTGACCATTGGACCGTCCCTGGAACAGGCAGCCCGAGAAATAGCCTGTGACGTTTTTCAGGTAGGTGTTGGACGTGTCGCAGCCCTGGATAGTATCGCCGCTGAAGTCTGCCACGCAATTGAAGAGATAAAGCCCGCGCGCGTTCTTTACCGAGTCAATCCGGCTATTGGCAATTCGGACCACGCCCTTTCCATCACCGATGACTCGGATCGCATCCGCGCCTTTGATCAGGCGCTTGCCGTCGAAGTAGCAATTCTGGATATCCACCGGAGTGTCGGTCCCTGTCGGCTTAATCGCGGAAATGCAGAAATTGTCGCAATCGAACATGTGCACATTTTCGATACGAAGACGCCCGCCCTCTAGCTCAATGCCTCGCCATGGATCACCGTCGCCGGACTTCAACCGCACCGGCTTGCTCGGTGATGCCCCTTTGATCAGGAGCGTGCCACCGGATTTCACAATGACTCTGCCTTGATTGAAGAATTGCACCTCGCTTGACGGAGCATCGTCGGGCGCGATAAGAAAGAGGGTAGCTCCCGGCTCAACGATGACGCTGTCCGCAAATCCGATAGGCGTGGGAAGTGCGACGTCTCGGTCAATAACCACTCGGCCCGGTTGTATGGCGGCAAATTCAGGAAAGACGGGCTGGAAAGATTGCACTCCCAGGACATGCTCGCCCGCCGCATTGCTTTCTCCGGTATAGAGGGCATAGCTCTCGTAGCGGTCGTGCGGTGAGTAGAGGTTGGGGGATCGGCCGAGTCCGGCGAAAATCGGAATGGACCATTCCCAATCGTTCGGGTCGGAAACATGATCTTCATTGACCGCCAGCTGAAGCCCGCAAATGACATCGATGTCCAACCACAGGTACCCCCACCACCCCTGCGGAATCGGCAGGTGCATATTCCATTCAAAGGCCATGTTGACGGGATTGAAACTGGTATACCAGTAATTGGTGGACGCCACGACTGGATTTCGTATGGACCACCACGGCGACGCATTCAGGTATTGGATGTCATCCGCAACGAACTGATAGTCCGGCGGATATCCCACGGCGTATCCCTTCTCGATGGCAACACTGCGAGTCTCCGGGTGACCCGCCGGTCCTTCTTCCCAAGTGACAAATATTCCTCCGACTTCGGGAGAGAATGCCACGCACACGTTGCTCGGGTTCCGGTTGGCTTCGCCTAACGTGTAGGGAGTGGCCCGCCAGCTTGTGATCGCTCCGTCCGCACCCGTGCGGCCGTAGGTGCAATACACGCGTCCGCCTTCGATCCAGGCAACCCAGACCGTCGGATGCGTTTCGGTGCCGGCGCAGACTGACAAGGACGTGACCCCGGACGTTCCCGGGCCGCTGACACGGATAGGAGTTCCGACCATCGTTAGGTCGGTAGCATTGAACCGCTGGTACCATACCCCATTCTCCTGGACCGGATGATCGCTATTCGCTACGCCGAAGAACATGGTCGGTGTCGCCAGTTGATCAATCATGATTGGACCGGCGATAGGGTCACTGTTCACTGGATGCGTATTGTCCGGAGTGATCCAGAACGAGGGCAGTGGATCAAAGTCCGTTATACCCCAATCTGTCGTAATCCGTCTGCCACACGGATGCGAATGCGTGTATGAGTCTATGCCTGAATAATGCTCGTCCCAGACAACGTATTGACCGGAGGATGATATGCTCGCTTTAGAGGCGGATTGCCCCCAATAGCCGAAGGACAGTCTATGAGGCATAGACAACATGTCTTGCACGTGTTCCGCATCGGGAATTCCCCACCGATAATAGACGGCTCCGTTATCCACGTAGGCCATGTCAAAACCTGTGCCCCCCGTGTTCGGACTGCTAGATGGTGTCGTCGCGTCCCAACTGTGGACACGCGGAAAACAATCAGCCGCGGAGCCCTCGTCACAATCGCAGTAGTTGAAGCCTCCGAGGTAGAAGTGGAATGGATCATTGATTCCCATCCCGACCGGAATCATATACTCCATGACGAATGCATCGTAGATAGCTTGACCGTTCGGGCTTCCATTGCCAATGACGTTATCCCCCATAATGTTGTCGTCATGCAGCAGAATCTGCTCCGCTATTCCGGCGAAGCCCGGCGGCTGATGTTGCAGAGCGTTGCACAATAGCAGAAGCGAATATGTCCCGGCATCGAGTCCTTGAGGCACTTGCCCGTACGCCGCAATGTTTTCCCGCATCTTCCACAAAGCACTGCTGATAATAATGCCTCTCTCGTGTTCTTCGTACTCCAGTTGATCCATATTGGGATAGCAATAACGTTCGGGGTAGCCGTAGATATAACGCCCGTTGGACCAGGCATCCCTTTGGATAACATGGTTGTTGGCAAAGGAAGCGGAGATGAAGTCGGCCACACCCTCCCTCAGAGCTTCATGCTCCATGCCGCCTCCGTGATCGCCATATCCGCATGTGAATTCAAAGCAATGCCCGTATTCGTGATCCGCGACATCTTTGCTTTTAGACGTGGTCGCGCCGGGGATATCAATGTTCGCATCGAAGCCAAACATGATGACGTTGTGACCGGCTTCACGGCTTGCCCAGGCGGGGACATTGGAGTTTGTAGATCCTCCGGTCAGTTGGTCCTGGGTTGTGACAGCATTGGTAAACCGTGGAGCCCCAAAGTGGTCTCGCATGAAACGGGCGATATGGTTCAGGTTGTACAGTGCGGCGGGATCATCTTCGCACGCACCATGCCATCCGCTCGCAAAGTCGCAGGAGTAAGTGTTGTCATGTCCATAGGGCACAGCAAATGTAAAAGCATTCGTCTGCCACGGATCAGAGTACTCGAAGCTGTTTTCGGTGTCCGAACCCGTAAGCCAGATTCCGACATCTTCGGTCTGCCCGCATACGTTTAGCAGGAAGATGCCCTCCAGATCGAGCGAACACTCCCCATTGACAGCGTCATAGCAATCCCATGAGTCTTCTTCGTTAATGTCGGACAAATGGGCACGCCCAATGCCCGGACAGTCTTCGTTGTCCACCAGCGTGTAGTTATGATTGGTCGGATCGAACACCTCGTGGGAGATGTCAAAGAGAAAGTTCGCATGGGCGTCGCGATGCGATTCTTTCAGCAAAGTTCCTGTCTGCCAATCGTAGTAGCGCGCCGGGCCGTGTTGGCGCGAAGCGATGTTCAAGGAATAGTGGAACTGGAAGTCTTTCGGATTGCTGGTCTCCATAGGGAGCACGATGGGCAGTACCCAGACCTGCTCATCGGCGACGATCTCCGGCCAAAATGACCGGGCAAATCGGTCCAGTGCGACCGAATCATCTTTCTGGCTCAGAAATCCGGCGTCCGGCAGATTAACTTCCTTGTAGAAATTGGATGTCGCAAACGCTCCCATATGTCCTTTGGTCAGGTCAATCACGGTGAAGGCATCCTGCACGGTCAATCCGCGGTATTTCTGCACCAGCCGCACCGTGGGGGTCCCGAAGGTCGGATCCTCGAATTCGTCCAGAATCTCCAGCGTCTGGACATCCAGTTCCGGGAAGACTGGCGCCAGTGCGGAGCGATAGGATTGAAGTCGGGCTTGTGGGTTACTGTTCGAGTAATCAACCGATACGCCATTCAGACTCCGGGTCTCGTGGACCAACACACCGGCTCGGGACGTGCTCACTTGAAAGAGGAGCATTGAAAAAACGAGCAGCACAGCGAGACAAGTCGATCTCATGGGTTTTTACCTCCACTTAGAGTTTGAGGTGATGTGGTTTCGGCCGTAACGGCCTGCGCAATTACCTGATAAGGAGCACAGCATGAGCGATGGAATGTTCCGGACCCGGAACCAAGGCACGACAGATGTACGTGCCGGATGACAGCGGTGCTCCTGAAAACGGAAATTGATGAGTTCCTGCTCCGACCTGTCCGCGATACAAGTGAGCAACACACCGTCCGAGGAGGTCGTAGATATCGAGTGTAACAAGCCCGGCGCGACGTGTAGTGAGCATCACGTTTGCCATCGAATTGAACGGGTTCGGATAGACGGCTAAAACATCCGATTCGACAGGAATGTATGGATACGGATGTGCCAGGTTCTCGTTCGAGAGACGTACGATCAGAACATGATGCCGTGTGAACCCTCCGCCCAACACAGTGCCACACAATACATACCCACCGCCATCAGCGTGTAGCATGCGGGAGATCGTACCGTCCCCCCCCGTGGGGTATGTGGCGCTCCATAAAGAGTCACCGACGTTGTTAATGCCCATCAGAAAATAATCGTTTCCGTTCTGTGAGGCAGATTCGATACCGCCGGCGATAATCCATCCGCCTTCCGGGCGCGAAATTACATCACTGATCCATGGATGGCGCGAGCAACTTCGCGAGAACACTCTCTCCCAAATTACACTTCCGTTGGCACTTATTCTGATAACCCGTGGAGCACAGAGGGCGCTACCGGATACCGAGGTATTTCCCACTAAGACGAATCCGCCGTCTTCCGTCTCCGAAATCGCTGCTGATTCGTCCGGTACATCAGATCCACCGTAGGTACGAGTCCACAGCGTGTCTCCGTCCTCGGTGAGTCGTACAAGGTAGAAGTCGCGCGAGTCGAAATTACCCGGTGTCGAAAACCCAAATGCCACGAATCCGCCCTCTCGCACCGCAATTACGCTGGTACCTTCAGATATCGACAACAAAGACGCGCGATATGTGCGTGACCACGTTGTGTCGCCAACGGAATCTGTTTTCACCACATACATGCTGGGTCCCGCGGCGGATCCCCCAAGTATTTGCCGCCCACACGTTACGTATCCGCCATCCTGAGTGGCGGCAATGGATCTCGCCTCTTCTGGTTGTGGTCCACCCACCGTCGTTGCCCATCGGAATTCTCCGTCGCCGCCAGATTGACAGATGAACTCGTCAGGGTTTCCGTTGTCCGCGCTATCCAAGCGGCTGCCGCAGAGAATCAGAGATCCATCGGAGGACCTGATGACAGCGGACGCCTCAGCTTGGGTCAGAGATTCAATAGACCGTACCCACGCGCTATCGCCGCTTGTGGTGACTTTGCCGATCATTACCTGACGGTCTCCGTGAAGCGTCGCAGAGCGGCTCCCAGCAAATACGATCGCTCCAGAGTCAACGTCGACGGCAGCGAATGCCTGATAATCATCAGGTCCCGACAGTTCCCACGTCCAAACTACGGACGGAGGCTGTGCTGAAGCCGCGCTGACAAGCAGGCATATATGAAGCCCCCACTTGGGGATAGTATTCCGAAGAGCCTTCACGATTACCATACAAAGCTTACAGGACACAGTCTCTTCCTCCGCACGATTTCCTTATCCACATGTCAATTCATCGGCGTGTCGGTCGCCGCCAAAGTTTTCCCGCAGCTTAGGTTCAGCTAACGGCCGCCTGATGCATCGTACATCCGAATCTGCATAACGCGAAGCCTTATCATTAGAAATCGCCGATGCTCGCCACTGGTGCTACTGGACATATAATATAGCAGCCTATCGGTCTCTGTCAATATTTATCTTCTATGCGCCGCAGATCACACCAAGAATGTCTGTCGCTGATGATAATCAGACCAATTATGGAATGTGTGCAAGACTTTGCGCACATTGCAACTATGATAACTATCCCCTTCAATCCACATCACATTGTTACATATTAATATTACAATATGTTATGCTATGTTTTCTTCAGTCAGCGGCTGGGAGCAATGCTGTCCGGTGCTGTCCCTCTGCAGGAAGGGGCCGACGGGGATCTAAATTCGCAGAGGCATAGAACCTCGCGAAGTCCTCGCCTTCAGGCGCGCTCTGTAGCGAGATTATCGGACCAGCAGCATTTTGCGGGTCTGGAAGAAGATCGGGATTTGCAGGCGGTAGAAATACGGCCCTGAAGACAGGTTACTGCTATTGAGGAGCACCCGGCGCTCGGCAGCGGTCAAGGTGATAAAGGGACAAAGCAAAAACAGGAGCCTAAACTCCTGTTTTATCAATGTCGGGGCGACTGGATTTGAACCAGCGACCCTCTGCTCCCAAAGCAGATGCGCTACCGGACTGCGCTACGCCCCGAAAGGAAGAGCCTAAAATACGCATTCCTTGTAACATGAGTCAAGGCAGGACAAAAGCCAAACCCTGCTTTGGGGGCAGGGTTTGGGACAGAAAAGTGATGGAACTAAGTCTTAGGAGGCTTCCCAGTGAACGTGGCCGTTGCTGCGGCTGATGTGAGTGTCCACAAGGTCGCGAAGCTGCGCCGTGTTACCCATCAGCACGCCGCGATCCTCGAGGAACTGTTCAACGGTCCCGAAGTCTTTCTTAGCCAGGCGCAAATAGCGCTTCACGGTGTTCTTGGACAGCTTGTGCAGGCGGGCGGTGGCACGAATCCCCTGCCCTTCCAGCAGCGTCCGGTAGATCTTCTCGATGGTATCCCAGTCCAAGCGGCTGTCCCAGAAGGGTGTACCTTTCAGTTCACTGAAGGTCTTGCCGCATGTGTTGCAGATCAGCAAGCGGACCTGCTTACGCCCGTAGCGCGTATATAGCGCGATGTTTCCTGCGCCGGATTTGCCGAACTCCTGGCAGATCTTGTTGGGGCAGGAGAAATGGTCCATATCCATTTTTAATAGTTCCTGTAAAAGTTTTACCTGTACTTAATATCGGCTCCGGGTACGTAATCTTTAGCCGGATTGGAAAAGACGGCACTGCCGGGAAGCAACACGGAGTACGGGCGGGGATTTGCGACAGTTTGACGCAGATTCAGCAGGGTGCGGATGACCTTGACTATTTGGTTATTATTTGGTAAATTTAAGGCTTAGGAAATTTCCGCAACTGATTCACCCCCCTTCTGGAATAGCACTATGCAAGCGATCCTGAAACAAACTTCGGCGGTTGGCCTGAACTACACGACCGACGCCCCCGTACCGCAACTTCTCAATTCGGATGAGGTTCTGATCCGCATTAAGGCCACCGCGATCTGTGGGACCGATGTGGACATCTATCGCGCGGACGCGCAGATTATCAACCGCATGAAAGACAAGCTTCCCGTGATCACCGGCCACGAGTTTTGCGGGATCATCGAGGAAGTCGGCAAGAGCGTGCGCGGCCTGAAGGCCGGCGACTATGTCTCGGCAGAGATGCACATTGTCTGCGGTCATTGTTACAACTGCCGCAACGGCAACGGGCAGTGGTGTTTGAATACGGTGGTCCGGGGAATCGACGCCGCCGGAATCTTTGCTGATTTCGTGGTGCTGCCGGCCAGCAACGTCATCAAACTGCCGCCGGAACTGCCGATGGAAGTCGCGGCGTATCTGGACGCCATCGGCAACGCGGTGCATACCGTGCGTTCGGTGGACGTGGCGGCCAAAGATGTGGCGATTTTGGGCGCGGGCCCGATGGGCATCATGGCGGTGTCATTGTGCCGGCTGATGGGAGCGCGCAAGATTTATGTAACCGATGTATTCGACGCGCTGCTGCAGGAAGCCCTGCGCGAAGGCGCGGATGCGGTCTTTAATGTGAAGGATGAGGCGGCGCGCAAGGAATTCGTCGCGGTCTGCAAGTCGGATCCGACCAAGCGCGGCGTAGATGTGGCCTTCGAGCTGTCGGGCCATGCCACGGCCTATCGCGACGCGTTCGACTGTCTGCACACCGGCGGCGAACTGTCGCTGCTGGGCCTGCCCAAGGGCGAAATTCCCGTGAGCTTTTCGAAGGACGTCGTGTTCAAGGGTTTGACGATTCGCGGCATTACGGGACGCAAGATTTTTTCGACATGGGTGGAGATGCTCTCGCTGCTTCAGGGACCGTTCCTCGAGACAGCGAAGCGCATCGTCACGCATAAGTTCCCCCTCGCGCAGTATGAGGAAGGATTTGCGATCAAGCTTCGGGGCGAAGGCCTGAAGGTGATCCTGTATCCGAACGGTCAGCAGGGTTAATTTCCGGGCAGAGGCCCGGGTATATGGCTAACGTTTATTTGGCTGCGCCGCAGATTACTCCGACGGAGCAGTCGATTTTCACACGGGTACGCCGCCGCCTGTTTGGCGCGCGGCGTAACCCGTTTGATCCGGACATCTTCCGGCATATTTCGCTCATCGCATTCTTCGCGTGGGTGGGAATGGGCGCAGACGGAATTACGTCGGCGAACTACGGTCCGGAAGAGGCGTACCGGGCGCTGGGCGGGCTGACCTTTCTGGCACCGGTGCTGGCGCTGGCGATTGCGGCGACGGTGCTGATCATCTCGGCCAGCTATACGCAGATCATCGAGCAGTTTCCCACGGGCGGCGGCGGATACCTGGTGGCATCCAAGCTGCTGCATCCCAACGTGGGCGTGGTCTCCGGGGCGGCGCTGGTGGTGGACTATGTCCTGACCATTGCCGTGTCGGTGGTCTCCGGTGTGGATTTTCTGTTCAGTTTGGGCGCGACCCATTTCGGGACAAGCGCGCGGTTACTGCTCGCCATCGGGGTGATTCTCCTGCTCGTGTTCATGAATCTGCGGGGGCTGAAGGAATCGGTGATGGTGCTGCTGCCGATCTTCCTGGTCTTTGTCATCTCGCACGTGGCGGTGGTCAGTTACGGGCTGTTCACGCATGCGCACGATATTCCGCTGCGCGCCGCGGCGGCATCCGCCGAAGGGCACGAGGTGCTGCACCGGACGGGGTTCTATGCGATGCTGTTCGTGTTCTTGAACGCGTTCAGCATGGGTGCGGGAACATTTACCGGCATCGAGGCCGTTTCCAACGGCATGCTGGTGCTGCGGGAACCGCGCGTGGCGACGGGCAAGCGGACGATGGCGTATATGGCGGCGTCCCTGGCCTTCCTGGCGGGCATGCTGTTCATCAACTATTACCTGTTCAACACCCAGCCGGTAGAAGGCAAGACGCTGAACGCGGTCCTGTTTTCGCAAATTGCGGGCGGGTGGAAGCTGGGTGTGTTCCATATCGGCGGGTTTGTGTTGTGGACGATGCTGATTTCGGCGGCGCTGCTGTTGTTCGTGGCCGCGCAGACCGGGTTTATCGACGGTCCGCGAGTGGTGGCGAACATGGCGCAGGATTCGTGGATGCCGCACCGGTTCAGCCATCTGTCCGAACGCCTGGTAACGCAGAACGGGATACTGCTGATGGGGCTGGCGGCGATTCTCCTGGTCCTGTATTCGAAGGCGAGCATTGCGGTGCTGGTGACGCTGTACGCGATCAACGTGTTCATCACCTTCTCGCTTTCGCAGCTCGGGATGCTGAAGCTGTGGCTTAGCCGCCGCAAGACGCATGAGAAATGGCTGGGAAAATTCATGGTGAACGGCGTGGGCTTCGTGGTCTGCGTCATGCTCCTGGCCATTATGATCACGATCAAGTTTTTCAAGGGCGGCTGGCTGACCCTTGTGCTGACCGCGACGGTGGTGGGCATCTGTTTCCTGATTCGACGCCATTACCATGCGGTGAAGGCCAAGGTGGCGAAGATCGACCAGATTCTGACCTCCCTGTCCTATGGAGACGCGCCGATTACGGCGCAGCCTCTGGATCCGGCGGAGCCGACCGCGGTGCTGCTGGTGGAAAAGTACAGCGGCACGGGCATCCATGTCATGCTGAATGTGCAGCGGCTGTTCGGCGCACGCTTCAAGCAATATGTTTTTGTGTCGGTGGGTGCGATTGATACGGGCCATTTCAAAGGGACGGATGAGCTGGCCGCGCTGGAAAAGGACGTGAAGAAGCAGGCCGAAAGCTATGTGACACTGGCGCGCTCTTTCGGGCTAAAGGCCGTGGCGCGGACAAGCATGGCGATTGACTATTTGAACGAAATCGAGCGGCTGTGCCTTGAGGTTGGCCGGGATTATCCGAACAGTGTGTTCTTTGTGGCCCGGCTCCTGTTCTGGCGGGACACGATCTTTACGCGATTTTTGCATAACGAGACCCCGTTCAGCCTCCAGCGGAGACTGATGTTTCACGGGCTTCAGTTTGTGGTGCTGCCGGTGCGGCTTCAGTAGTCCTCCGGCCGTACCGGTCTTCGTCATCCTGAGCGCAATTCCAATTCTGACCTATGCCCGATTCGACGTCGTCACGGACATCCCCCGCCCCTTCTGAACCGTTCATGGTTCGGGTGCGTCACAAGCTTATCGGCGAGCGACGCAATCCGTTCGATCCACGGATCTTTCAGCATATTTCGCTGATCGCGTTTTTCGCGTGGGTCGGCATGGGCGCGGACGGAATTTCGTCAGCCAACTACGGTCCGGAAGAAGCATACCGGGCGATGGGCGGCCTGACGTTTCTCGCGCCGGCGGTGGCGCTGCTGATTGCGGCGACGGTGCTGATCATCTCCGCGAGCTATACGCAGCTTATCGAGCAGTTTCCCACGGGTGGCGGAGGGTATCTTGTCGCATCCAAGCTGCTGCATCCCAATGCGGGTGTGGTGGCCGGATCGGCGCTGATCGTGGACTATGTGCTGACGATTGCCACCTCCATCGTGTCGGGTGTGGATGCGCTGTTCAGTATTCTGCCGCCGCACTGGGCGGTGCTCCGCATGTACGTGGCCGTGGTGGCGGTGGGACTGCTGGTGCTGCTCAATTTGCGCGGCGTCAAGGAATCGGTGATTGTGCTGCTGCCGGTCTTCCTGATTTTCGTGGTGACGCACTCGGCGGCGGTAATCTACGGACTCTTCACCCATCTCCCGGCCATTCCCCAGCACATTGCGGATAGTTCGGTGCAGGCCAACAAGGTGCTGGTGCAAAGCGGCTGGCTGTTTGTGATCTTCCGGCTGCTGCAGTCCTTCAGCATGGGCGCGGGTACCCTGACCGGAATCGAGGCCGTGTCCAACGGCATGCTCTCGCTGAAGGAACCCCGCGTGGCAACCGGCAAGCGCACGATGCTTTACATGGCGGTCTCGCTGGCGTTCCTGGCCGGTTTCATCCTGCTCAACTATTACCTGTTCGACGTCAAGCCGGTGGAAGGCAAGACGCTCAACGCCGTGCTGCTGGATAACATGGTGGGTCACTGGAAGATCGGGCATCTTCCCGTGGGCGATATGCTGCTGTGGACGATGCTGATTTCGGCGTCTCTGCTGCTGTTTGTGGCGGCCCAGACCGGATTCATCGGCGGCCCGCGCGTGCTGGCCAACATGGCCGAAGACTCGTGGCTGCCTCACCGTTTCAGCCATCTCTCGGAGCGGCTGGTGACGCAGAACGGCATTCTGCTGATGGGACTGGCGGCGGTGATGTTCATCTTCTACTCGCGCGGAAATCTGAGCATCCTGGTTGCGATTTACGCGATTAACGTGTTCGTCGGGTTCACGCTGGCGCTTTTGGGCATGTGCCGCCTGTGGTGGTCGCGGCGCAAGAGCGGCGAGCATTGGAAACGCCGGTTCACGATTTGCGCCATCGGTTTTGCAGTGAGCGCGATGCTGCTGGTCATCATGATCTCCATCAAGTTCACGAAGGGCGCATGGCTGATCATGATCGTGACGGTGGCGCTGATCACCTTCTGCTTCCAGATTCGGCGGCATTATCGCGGCGTGCAGGCGAAGGTGGCGGAGATCGATGAGATTCTGACGACGCTGTCGTTTGGCGAGGCGAACGCGGCGCCGGTGCCGCTGGATCCCGGCGAACCTACGGCGGTGATCCTTGTGGAGCGTTACAGCGGAACGGGAATCCACGTGCTGCTGAATGTGCAGCGGCTCTTCGGGTCGCGGTTCAAGCAATACATTTTTGTCTCGGTGGGCGCGATTGACTCGGGCCATTTCAAGGGAACGGACGAGCTGGCCGCGCTGGATAAGGAAGTGCACAAGGAAGCGGAGAAGTACGTGCTGCTGGCGCGGTCTTATGGCTTGAAGGCAACAGCGCGCACCAGTCTGGCGATTGATTACCTGGCGGAGATCGAGCGGCTTTGCCTGGAGGTCAGCCGTGAGTTTCCCAATTCCGTGTTCTTTGCGGCGAGATTGTTGTTCTGGAAGGATTCGATCTGGACGCGCTTCCTGCACAATGAGACACCGATCAGTTTGCAGCGGCGGCTGATGTTCCACGGACTGCAGTTCGTGGTGCTGCCCGTCCGGTTGCAGTAATTTCAACACAGATAACGGTCATGTACGGAAAATTCCAAACATATCTTCAGACCGAGCTGGCGGCGATCCGCAGCGCGGGACTGTACAAGAAGGAACGGATCATCGAGTCGCCACAGGGCGCGGTGATCAAAGTGGCGCGGCAGGACGTGCTGAATTTCTGCGCCAACAATTATCTGGGACTCGGTGACAATCCGGATCTGGTGACGTCGGCCAAAGAGGCGCTGGACCGCTGGGGTTACGGCATGAGCAGCGTGCGGTTTATCTGCGGCACGCAGGAAGTGCACCGCGAGTTGGAGCGGAAGACGGCGGCATTTCTGGGCATGGACGATTCGATTCTCTACAGCTCCTGTTTTGACGCCAACGGCGGCGTGTTCGAGACGCTGATGAAGGCGGAAGACGCGATCATCACGGACGAACTCAATCACGCGTCGATTATCGACGGCATCCGGCTCTCCAAGGCCAAGCGGCACATCATGAGCCACATGGACATGGGGGATCTGGAAAGGCATCTGAAGGAAAGTCAGACGTCGCGGTTCCGCCTGGTGGTGACGGACGGCGTTTTCTCAATGGACGGCGACATTGCGCCGCTGGCCGCGATCTGCGACCTGGCGGAGAAGTACGACGCGCTGGTGATGGTGGATGATTCGCACGCTACGGGTTTCATCGGCAAGAACGGGCGCGGAACCCACGAGCAGGCGGGCGTGATGGGACGGGTGGACATTATTACGTCCACGCTGGGGAAGGCGCTGGGAGGAGCTTCGGGCGGGTTTGCGGCGGGCAGGCAGGAGATCATCGATCTGCTGCGGCAGAGATCGCGGCCTTATCTCTTTTCGAATACGCTGCCGCCGCCGATTGCCGCGTCGGCGCTGAAGGTGGTGGAACTGATTTCCCACAGCACGGCGCTGCGCGACAAGCTGGAGCGCAACACGATGTATTTCCGCGAAGGGATTACCCAGGCGGGATTTCAGGTTCGCCCCGGAACGCATCCCATCGTGCCGATTATGCTGTATGAAGCAACGGTGGCACAGGAGATGGCGTCGCGGCTGCTGAATGAAGGGATTTATGTCATCGGCTTCTTCTTCCCCGTTGTGCCGCAGGGCCAGGCGCGGATCCGTGTGCAGATTTCCGCCGCACACGAGATGGAGCATCTGGACCGCGCGATAGCGGCGTTTGCCAAGGTAGGACGGGAAATGGGAGTGGTGAAGTAGGGAGATTTGTATATAAGGCGGGCGGATCTAAGATCCGCCCCTCCGACGACACGGCTTTGCCGTGTCTGCATAACACAGAACAGCCCGCTCGATGAGCGGGCTGTTCGCGTATTCCACAAACTCTATCGCTTCAGAAAGGAAGCGGGATGGTTTGATCTTTGCGGGCACGGACGCGATTGGTGCGGAGGGCGGGGCGCTGCTTGGGAGGATCGTGGCGCGCCTGCTTTTCGACATGAATCAAGGTCTCCTGCTTTCCCAATCCTCCGTGGCGGCCTTTCTCCACGAAATTCGGATTGAGTTCGAACAGCAGATAACCGCGTTCCTGATGATCGCCGTGGGGACGATGAACGTCCAAACAGGCGAGGCCCGTGCTGCCCACGCCGCCAAAAGGATCGAGCACGATTTCGCCGGGCTCGGTGCTCTTCTCGATCAATTGCCGCAGGAGTTCGACGGGCTTTTGCGTGGCGTGATGGCGGTGCGCGGAAGGCACATTGTCGCAGTGCAGGACATCGGCTTCGCGGGTACCGTTGAGATCGCGTTTGCCCTTGACGGCGAAGATGATCATCTCGCACTGGGGAGCAAACGAGCCGTTGAGGTCGCCGCTGCCGTGATTGTTCTTCACCCAGATGAGGCAGTTCTTCACCTTAAAGCGGCGGCTGATGGAATTGAAGAAGACCGGGTACATGTCGAAGCGCGTGAAGCAGTAGAAGTGGCGGTCATCTTTCAGCACGCGGTGCACCTGATCTACCCAATCGTCTACCCAGCTCAGGTCGATGTCGTTGGCAAACTTGGGAAGTTTCTCGCGAGCGACGCGGCGGTTGGACTGATAGTCGATTCCATATGGCGGATCGGTGAGCACGAGATCCACGCATTCCTCCGGCAGTTCCGCCATCTTCAGAAAGCAATCGCCGTTTACAAAGGCGTTGACGAGATGATCGGGGAGTTTCATAGGCGCGCTCAGAGAGAGGGTCACTTCGACAGACTGACAAAGTGACCCGTATGAAAAGGGGAATATCTCAGTTGAGGCCGATCATGGCCTTGGCGACGTAGCCGGCGATGGCCGGGTTTTCCTTGAGACGGCGGGTGCAGTAGCCGTACCACGACTCGCCGAAGGGAACGTAGACGCGCAGGCGGTGGCCACGGGAGACGAGCGCATCGCGCAGGTCGGGTTTGACGCCGAGCAGCATCTGGAATTCGTACTTGTCGCGGGTCAGCTTGTGCTTTTTGATCAGCTCCTCGGCGGCCTTGGTCAGGTACTCATCATGGGTGGCGATGCCCACGTAGGCGCCGGCGGTGAACATCTGGTCGAGCAGGAGCATGAAGTTGTCGCGGATTTCCTGCTTGCCCTTATAGGCGATGGCTTCGGGCTCGACATAGATGCCCTTGCAGAGGCGGAAATTGGACGGGCCTTCCTCGCAGAGCTTGCGCACGTCGTCGGAGGTGCGCTTGAGATAGGCCTGCACCACGAGGCCGCAGCGGGATTCCTGGCGCATCTCGCGGTAGATTCTGATGGTCTCATCCGTGCGGGGCGAGTCTTCCATGTCGATGCGCACGAACATGCCGTGCCCGGAGGCGGCGGACATGATCTTGCGCACGTTCTGCCGCACATACTGCGGATCGATATCCAGTCCCATCGCCGTCAGCTTGACGGAAATGTTGGCGTCGAGCTTATCGCGCGCGATGCCGGCGATCAAATCGAGATATTGTTTGACGCTTGCTTCGGCCTTGTCTTTTTCATGGACGAACTCGCCGAGCACGTCCATCGTTGCCATGATACCCTTGCTGTTCAGCGCGCGGGCGGTGCGCAGACCGTCCTCGAGAGATTCGCCCGCGACGTACGGTGCGGCCACTTTCCCGACCACGAATTTAGGGATCATCGGAATGGAGGCCACGACAATGCGATCAAATAGACTCATGTTGCCAGCTCGTGTTAGAATTTACAGGCGACGGAGAGCCCCACCGTTCCGCCCTTGAATGTGATGTCAGGGGAGAAGTCGAGCCCGTACATGTGGGCATCCACATAGGCATCTCCCATCGAGAGAATAACGGTTCCCGCCAGCCACCAGATATTGCGATTGCGCTGGTTTTTGAAGAAGCGCTCGCGGGGTCCATAGAACGTGTCAATCAGGTTCCGGTAAACCAGCGTGTCCGGGCGGTTTTCGGCATAGGCCGCGGCAAGATTCTGCTGGGCCACCTGATTGGCCCGCCGGTAGCCGTGGTACTGGTCGTTGTTGAAGGAAATGGCCCAACCGAGAGCGCCTTCGATGGCGACCGCGGCGGCGGCCTTAATGTAGTTGTGCGTGTAGGCCTGTCCGAGGCCAGGCACCGCCATGGACATGAAGACGGCAGCGGTGGTGCTCTTCTGCGGCCGCCCGGAGAGCAGCGGCATGACGGTGCGCGTGGAATCGGCGGCGGAAGCCAGCGAGGCCATCAGCACCAAGCCAAGAGCAAAGAGCAACGCCTTCAGATGACGAGGGCGAGGCATTCGATTTCCACGAGCACGTCTTTGGGAAGACGCGCCACTTCCACCGCGCTTCTGGCGGGCGGGTCCTTGGGAAAATAGCGGCCGTAGACCGCATTCATCTCGGCGAAATCGCCCATGTTCTTCAGAAAGACGGTGGTCTTGATGACGGAGGCCAGCGATGCGCCGCCAGCTTCGAGCACCGCGGAAAGATTCTTCAGCACCTGCTCGGTCTGCTCCGCCGTGGTGGCGCCGACAACCTGGCCTGTGGCCGGATCGAGGGGAATCTGCCCGGAGGTGGAGACGATGGAGCCGGCAAAACGTACGGCCTGACTATAGGGCCCGATGGCCTGCGGCGCCTGAGTGGTCGAGACGATATCACGTGTCATTTGTCAGGGAGGTCCTTAAAAGTTGCGTCCTGAATCCGGCCCTGGTCGATCGCTCCGCCGCGATTGCGGGGATTGCCTTTCACCTGCCGCTGGGGATCGCGCGGGCGCAGCACTTTGGAGGCGTAGCGCGCGATCAGGTACAGGAGCAACATGACGAGCAGCGCACGAAACAGCATGGTTACTGTCCCACCGGATTATAGTAGCGGGTGCCGATTTCATCCCGGTCAATTTCGGCGATCAGAGCCTCGAGGTGATCGAGATTGCCAACGTAATCGATGGCCGTAGCGTTGACCACGAGGAGCGGAGTTTCTTCGTAATGGAAAAAGAAGTGGTTATACGCTTCGTTCAGCGTGCGAAGATATTCCTCGGAAATGTCCCGTTCGTAGGGACGATTGCGGCCGCGAATGTTGCGCATCAGGCGCTCGGTGGAGCTTTGGAGATACACCACGAGGTCGGGTTTTTTGACGCGCACTTCGAGCAGCCCCATTACCTTTTCGTAAAGCGCGATCTCAGCTTCGCTAAGATTGATGTACGCGAAGATCCGGTCTTTTGCAAAGACGTAATCCGCCACGACAAGAGGATGAAATAGATCCGGCTCAGGTAAGCTTTGTTGCTGTTTGAACCGCGAGAGAAGGAAGAAGAGCTGCGTCTGGAACGCATAATGTCGGGAATCCTTGTAGAACTGATCGAGAAACGGGTTTTCTTCCGGGTTCTCCAGGACCAACCGCCCGTCCATACGTTCGGCGAGCAGATTAGCCAGAGAGGTCTTTCCCACTCCGATCACACCTTCAACGGCAATATAACGGGGTCGATTCATGAGCGTGAGGAAGTGGAGGATGTGACGCGCCAGACCGCGAGCGGATCCGTGCAAAGGGCAAGGAGTTCCGTCATGGTTTGACCAGTTACAGGATGCAGAACATCCGGAATAAGTTCACAAAGCGGCACAAGGACAAATTTACGTTGCATCATGCGGGGATGAGGCACAGTCAGAGTTGACGATTCTACGACCTCGGGACCCCAGAGAAGGAGATCGAGATCACAAACGCGCGGCGCATTGGGTTTTTCCCGTGTGCGTCCGAGCCGGGTTTCAAGGTTCAGAAGTAACTGCAGGAATTCTTCCGCCGTGCCCTGCCGCTCAAATTCGAGCACCGCGTTGTAAAAGTTGTCGCCCTCCGCCCCACCCCACGGCTCGCTTTCGTAAACAGCCGACCGGCGGAGCATGTTCAGCCCGGCATCCTTCAGGGTCTTGATGGCGCGGGCAAGATTGGCGGATCGGAGTCCAAGGTTGGAACCGAAGCCGACGTAGGCGTGCCGGGCAAGCTCAGCGACGGTGGTTGACCTCCACTTCGACGTTCTTCAGAACGCCACCCATGGGAACATGCGGTTTGCGGACGCGGACGATCACGTCCTGCACCACATCAAAGCGTTTGAGCAATTCATCGGCAATCACGCTGGCGCAGGTTTCGAGGAGGTGAAAATTCTCGCGGTTGAAGATGTCGGAGACGGCGCGGTAGAACAGCGTATAGTCCACGGTCCAATGGAGATCATCGCTGCCTTCGTGGCGCGAAAAATCGCCGGCCACTTCCACATCCACTTCGAAAACCTGTCCCATGGAGCGCTCTTCGGCATAGGCGCCGTGATGAGCATAAAACTGCATGCCGTTCAGGCGGATTCTATCGTCGTTCTTCGTCATGACTGCTCCCCCAGATTCTGCGAAAACGAAGCGGTATTTGCGTTAATGCCTAAGGCCTCAATAATCTTGACCAATCCAACAATCATCCCTTCGAGACGATCAAGCGGCAGCATGCTGGCGGCGTCGGAACGCGCCTGGGCCACACGCGGATGAGTCTCGATAAACACACCGGAGACCGCGCCGGTCGCCACGGCGGCGCGGGCCAGAGGCTCGATGAATTCAGGAGTGCCACCGGACACGCCGTCCGGCCCGCTCATGCGCTGCACACTGTGAGTGGCATCGAAGACCACCGGGTAGCCGATGTCGGCCATCTTCACCAGCGAGCGCATGTCCACCACTAACTCGCGATAGCCGAAGCTGGCGCCGCGTTCGGTGAGCATGATGCGGTTGTTGCCGGTGGATTCCACCTTGGCCGCGCTGTGCCGCATATCTTCGGGCGCGACGAACTGGCCTTTTTTGATGTTCACCGGCTTGCCGGTTTTGCCCGCAGCGACGAGCAGATCGGTCTGGCGGCAGAGAAAGGCGGGGATCTGCAGAATGTCCACGATTTCCGCAGCGAGAGCCGCCTGCTCGGGCAGGTGAATATCCGTCAGTATGGGCAGTCCGACTTCGCGGCGCACTTTCTCCATGATCCGCAGGCCTTCATCCAAACCCGGACCGCGGAAACTTTCCACAGAGGTGCGGTTCGCCTTGTCAAAACTGGCTTTGAAGATGGGTAGCACACCTGTGCGCACGGCGATGGCGAAGAAGGTTTCGGCCACTTCGAGGCACAGGGCTTCCGACTCGATGACGCAGGGTCCGGCGATAATCGCCAGTGGAAAGTAGGCTCTATCCGACAAGCTTGTCCACCAGGGCTTTGGTCATATCGGTGGTGCCGTATTTGGAGCCGGGCAGAAGGTCGGGCGTCAGATATTTGCTCTCGGAGAGCACTTCGCGCACGGCGCGTTCAATCTTCAGGGCCGCTTTCTCTTCGCCGATATGGCGGAGCATGAGATTGGCGGATAGCAGCAAGCCGAGGGGATTGGCCAGATTCTTACCGGCAATGTCCGGCGCGCTGCCGTGCACGGCTTCGAAGACGGCGTAGTCATCACCATAGTTGCCGCCGGGAGCGACGCCGAGGCCGCCGACGAGCCCGGCCACGAGGTCCGACAGAATGTCACCGAACAGATTGGTGGTTACGATGACATCGAAGATGTAGGGACGGCGAACCATTTCCATTGCGGTGGCGTCGATGATGCGCTCTTCGCGGGTGATCTCGGGATATTCCTCGGCGACCTCGCGGAAGCAGGTGAGGAGAATTCCCGAAAACTTCTTCATGATGTTCGCCTTATGCACCGCGGTAACTTTCTTGCGGTTGTTGCGGCGGGCATATTCGAACGCGTAGCGGCAGATGCGCAGCATGGCCTTGCGCGTATTGAAGGCGACGAGCACGGCGGAGGACTTGTCGGTGCCTGTGTACAATTCCTGGCCGGCGTACATGCCTTCGGTATTCTCGCGCACGATGACGATGTCGACACCGGGCCGCGCCGAACGAATGCCCTGCAACGAGACGCAAGGGCGAAGGTTGGCGTACAGATCGAATTCCTGACGCAGGGCGACGTTGACGCTGCGGAAGCCCTCGCCGATGGGCGTGGTAATGGGGCTCTTCAGGGCAACGCGAGTGTCTCGGATCGAATCGATCAGCGCCTTGGGGACGGAATCACCGCCACCTTCTACGGAGGTCATGCCGGCCTGCTGAACATCCCAGACGATGTCCACGCCGGCGGCTTCGATCACGGACACGGCGGATTCCGCGATGGACGGACCGATGCCGTCACCGGGAATCAGCGTCGCGCGATGCGGGGAATTTGCGGTCATGACGTTGCGGCTTGCTCCCGTTTACGTGGGGTGGTTGCGGGCGTCGTGTCGGTTTCGGAATGCTTCAGACAGGCGCGCACGAAATCGCGGAACAGCGGATGCGGGCGCGTCAGGCGGCTCTTGAGTTCGGGATGGAACTGCACCGCGAGGAACCACGGATGGTTCTCAAGTTCGATAATCTCCACCAGATTTCCTTCTGGCCAGACGCCGGTCACACGCAGGCCGCTGGCTTCGAGAGTCTCGCGGTAGATGTTGTTGACTTCGAAGCGGTGGCGATGACGCTCGGTGATGGCATCGGTGCCGAACGCTTCATGAGCCAGAGATCCACGGGCCAGGAAGCAGGGATAGCTGCCGAGCCGCATGGTCGCACCCTTGAGGCGGATGCTGCGCTGCTCGGGCATGTAATCAATCACCGGATGCTTGGCATCGTTGGCGAATTCACGCGAGGTGGCTTTCTTGACGCCGCACATGTTACGCGCATATTCGATGACCGCCACCTGCAGACCAAGACACAGACCGAAGAACGGCAGACCGTTGGTGCGGGCGTGATGCACCGCGGCAAGCTTGCCTTCCAGGCCGCGTTCGCCGAAACCGCCGGGGACCAGCACACCGGAACATCCGGCGAGCAACTCCGTCGCGGATAGTTGTTCAAAATCCTCGGCTTCAATCCAGCGCAATTCCACGCGCGCGTCATGGTGCGCGCCGGCGTGGACAAAGGCTTCGATAATGGATTTGTAGGAATCGCGCACTTCCACATATTTTCCGCAGACGGCGATGCGCACGGTGCGATGCGGATGCTTGATGCGATTGACCAGCCCCTGCCATTCGGCCAGGTCCGGTTCCTTGGCGCGCATGCCGAGCCGCTTCAACACGCGGGCGCTGAGCTTCTCGCTCTCCAGAACCAGAGGCAGTTCATAGACCGTTTCCACATCTTTGACTTCGAAGACATCGTCCTTGCTGACGTTGCAGAACAGGGCAATCTTTTCGCGGACCTTATCTTCGAGGGTGTGCTGCGTGCGGCAGAGCAGAATGTCGGGCTGGATACCGATTTCGCGCAGATCCTTGACGCTATGCTGCGTGGGCTTGGTCTTGACCTCGCCCGTCGTGCTCAGGAACGGAATGAGCGTGACGTGCATGAACAGGCAGTTCTGCGGACCCTTTTCAAGGGCGATCTGGCGGATGGCTTCGAGGAACGGCAGGCTCTCGATATCGCCGACGGTGCCGCCGACTTCCACGATGACGACGTCGTAGTTCTCGCCGAGTTCGGCGACCTTGTAGATACGGTCCTTGATTTCGCCGGTGATGTGAGGAATAACCTGCACCGTCGCACCGAGGAATTCTCCCTTGCGCTCTTTGGTGATCACGCTATGATAGATCTGGCCGGTGGTGGCGTTATTGAGGCGGCTCATGTCCACATCAATGAAGCGCTCATAATGGCCAAGATCGAGATCGGTTTCGGCGCCGTCTTCCGTGACATACACTTCCCCGTGCTGATAGGGGTTCATGGTGCCCGCATCCACGTTGATGTAGGGATCGAGCTTCATGATCGTGACACGCAGGCCGCGCGCCTTGAGCAGACGCCCGAGGGATGCGGCGGCAATGCCTTTGCCCAGCGAGGAAACCACCCCGCCTGTCACGAAAACATACTTGGTCTTTTTGTGCCCGGGATTAGGCGTCTTAGTCACCATGATCAGTGTATCTTAGGTTGGGAAGGAGATCGCGAGGGATTTCAGGTCTTCCGGTGTGTCCACGCCGATGGAATATTGCGGAACCTGCACACATTGAATTGCAAAGCCGGATTGCAGCCAGCGCAGTTGTTCGAGGGACTCGGCCCGTTCGAGGGGCGATACCGAAAGTCCCGTCACGCGCAGCAGGACGTCCCGCTGAAAACCATAAATCCCCAGATGCCGGAAATAGGCCGGGCGGGCAGCGGGATTGCCGTCGCGGTGAAACGGAATGGGCGAGCGGCTGAAATAGAGCGCGCCGCCGGTGAGGGTGGTGACCACCTTCACCACATTGGGATTGGCCAAATCGGCGGCATTATCCAGCGGGGAAATGGCCGTGGAAAGGGGCGTGTGACCGTCGAGCAAAGCTCCGGCGACAGCGTTCACCGTTTCCGGTGCGATGCCGGGTTCATCGCCCTGTACATTCAGCACCGCGGAAAATTCCGGATGGCGGCGGGCGATTTCGGCGACGCGATCGGTACCGGACGCGTGGTCGGGCGACGTCATTTCGCAATCGCCGTTGAAGTCCTTGCAGGCTTCCACGATGCGGACGTCTTCCGTGGCGATAATCACGCGGTCCACATTTCCGGCGCGAGAGCAGCGCTCAAAGACATGCTGCACCATCGGCTTGCCGGCGATCAGCGCCAAAGGCTTGCCGGGAAAGCGGGTGGACGCAAAACGGGCAGGGATAACAGCCAAAACGGCCATATCAGCCTACAACCCTTGGAAGACGGAAGAATTCCCCAGTGCGGTCGGGCGCATTTTTCAGGGCCTCTTCACGCGTAAAGCAGGCGTGCGGCACATCAGGTTCCATCACATTGGACATATCCAAGACGTGATGAAGCGGTTCCACACCGTCTGTATTGACCTCGTGAAGCTGGTCAATATATTGAAAAACCTTATTTAACGTCTCGCGCATGGCCTCAGCTTCCTCCGGGGAGAGGCGGAGCCGGGCCAATTCGGCGGTACGTTCAATAATTTCTTTGGTAACAGTCACTTTAGAATCCTAATCGCACCAGATAGTGGGGGTCGCGAACCGACGGCAATCTATACCAAAAATCACCCAAAGTCAAGTGACTTTATCGGAGGGCAATTCCACGGTTCTGCGTCCGAATTGGAGCTGATACAGACGATAATAGATTCCGCGCTGGGCCAGCAACTGATCCTGGGTGCCTTCTTCCCGCAAACGGCCATGGTGGAAGACCAGAATCCGGTCGCAACGCTGAATCGTGGACAGACGGTGCGCGATGATGATAGAGGTTCGGCCTGAAAGCAGGCGCTCGATGGCATCTTGAATGAGCTGTTCGGTTTCAGTGTCGATGGATGCCGTGGCCTCATCGAGAATCAGGACCTGCGGTTCGAGCAGCAAGGCGCGGGCAAAAGCCAAAAGCTGCCTCTCCCCTGCCGAGAGTGTGGCTCCGCGTTCCATGACAGGTTCGTCGTAGCCATGGGGCAGGCGGCGGATGAAGCGGTCGGCATGCACGAGGGCGGCGGCTTTCTCCACTTCGGCACGGCTCTTCTCGGGCGAGCCGTAGCGGATGTTGTCTTCAATGGTGCCTGCGAAGACGAAGACGTCCTGCAAGACAATGCCCATCATGCGGCGGAGGATTTGCAGGTCAATGTCGCGAATGTCCACGCCATTGACAAGTATTTGGCCCTTTTGGACATCGTAGAAGCGGCTGAGCAGGGAGATCATGGTGGTCTTGCCTGCACCGGTGGCCCCGACAATGGCGACGGACTCGCCGGGCTTCACCATAAAGCTGACATCCTTCAGCACCCACTCTTCATCGCGGTAGGCAAACCAGACGTCGCGGAATTCGATGGAGACCTTGCTGATGGTTTCCAGATGGCCGTCGAGGTGGCCGTCACCGTTGGTATGGGGCACCAAGTCTGCCGCCACAGGAACCTGTGGGGGCGGGACTTCGATGGGGTGATCAATGACCTTGAAGACGCGCTCCGAGGCGGCCATAGCGCCCTGCAGGATGTTGTACTTTTCGGCGAGGTCGCGTACGGGACGGTAGAAACGCTCGACGTACTGAATGAAGGCGACCAGCGTTCCCAGCGTAAGGGCGCCTTTCAGAATCATGCCGCCGCCGCCGAAGATGATCAGTGCGACGGCCACGGACGAGACCAGTTCCACCGCCGGGAAGAACACCGAATAGTAGAAGATCGTCTGCAAATAGGTGCGCTTCAGATCCGCGCCGATGTCGTCGAACTTCTCGAAGTTCTTCGGCTCGCGGTTGAAGAGCTGCACCACCCGCATACCGACGATGTTCTCGTGCAGATAGCTGTTGAGGTTGGCGATTTTCAGCCGCGTGGCGCGGTAGAGATCGCGCACATGCTTGCGGAAGGTAAAGGTGATCAGCAACAACACGGGGATCACAGAGCAGGTGATCAACGCCAGTTTCCAACTGACGATGAACATCACCACCATGATGCCGAGCAGGGTGATCACATCGCCGACAATGGCGACGAGTCCCGAGCTGAAGAGGTCATAGAGCGCCTGCACGTCGGACGTGATGCGCGACATGAGCTGCCCGACGGGGTGCTTGTCGTAGTAGGGAATGGAGATCCGCTGCAGCTTTTCGTAGAGCTGGAGCCGCATACGGTAGACGATATGCTGCCCGGCGGCGCTGGTAAGATAGACCTCGCCCCAGCGTAGAAAGGCTCCGGCGATGGCGATGCCGATGAAGGCGAAGGTGATGAGCACCAGTCCGTGCCAGTCCTTGCCCTTGATGTAGACGTCAATCGCCCGTTTGACGAGCAGTGGTCCGGCCAGTTCGGCGGCGGCGCCGAGCACCAGCAGAAGCACCGCCAGCGCAATCATGCGCTTTTGCGCGCCCACGTAGCCCCACAGCCGCTTGGCGAGACGGGCGTCGTAGGCCTTGCCCATCACTTCGTCTTCGGGTTTCCAGCCGTTACCGGGTGCGCTCATGGCTGGGGCTCCGTTTCCAGTTCTTCGAGTTCGGCTTCCAAGCGCTGCATGCGGTCCAATTCGGCATAGTAGCCGCCGTTGGCCAGCAGTTCACGGTGACTGCCGCGCTCGATAACCGCGCCTTGGTCAAGCACAATGATCTCATCGGCATGCTTGACCGTGGAGACGCGATGGGAAATGATAATGGACGTTCTGCCGACCATGAAGCGCCGCAGGCCTTCGAGGATCTGCTCTTCCGTTTGGGTATCCACGGCGGCCAGAGAATCGTCGAGAATGAGAATCTTCGGATCTTTGAGCAGCGCCCGGGCCAGCGCGGTACGGCCTTTCTGTCCGCCGGAAAGGGACAGGCCACGTTCACCGACCATAGTGTCGAAGCCGCGCGGGAAGTCCTTCACGTCTTTGGAAATCTGCGAAATCTCCGCCGTTTCTTCGAAGCGTTCATCCGCCACGTGTTCGACACCAAAGCTGATATTCGCCCGCAACGTATCGGAAAACAGCAGGGCATCCTGCGGAACGACGCCGACCATGTCCCGCAGTGCGCGCAGATCCCATTCGGTGGTGGGAATGCCGTCAATCAGGACATGTCCGCCGGTGGGATCGAACAGGCGTGGAATCAGCGACACCAGCGTGGACTTGCCGCTGCCGGTCCGTCCGACAATGGCTACGGTTTTTCCCGCGGGAATGGTGAAGTCCAGATCGGTCAGAGCCGGAGCATTTTCTCCATAGGCGAACGTGGCATGATCGAAGACGATTTCGCCGCGCGCCGTGTGCGGAAGTTGAGGATTGCGCGGCGGCTGAATATCGGGAACGGCATCCAGCACTTCGCTGATACGCTTCATCGAAGCCGCGCCGCGCTGAAAGAGATTGGCGACCCAGCCAACGGCAATGATCGGCCAGGCGAGCATGCTCAAGTACCCGACAAAGGCGACGAAATCGCCGAGGGTCAGATGGCCGTTGATGATGCCGCGACCGCCGTAGAGCAGGATCAGCGCCGTGCCGATTTCGAACATCAGGCCCAGCACCGGCATAAACAGCGCCTGCGCTTTAGCCATCTTCAGATTTCGAACCACATATTCGCGGTGCAGCAAATCGAAGTCGCGCAGTTCCCGCTCTTCCTGAGCAAAGGAGCGGACCACGCGCACACCTGCGAGGTTTTCCTGCGCGCGGTCTGATAGCGCCGAAAATTGTTCCTGAATCCGCGTATGCAGTTTGAAAGTCAGCCGCCCGAGATAAAAGACGGTCAGGGAAATCAGCGGCGCGGAGATGAAGACCATCAGCGTCAACATGGGCGAGAGAATGAGCATCATCACCAGCGCGAAGGCCGCCATGCTGATGGTATCCATCGGATACATGATGCCGGGCCCCAGCACGGAGCGTACCGCTTCAAGGTCGCTGGTCATGCGGGCCATGATGTCGCCGGTGCGATGGCGATTGTAGAAGGACGCGGGAAGCCGCTGAAGCTGGGCGAAGACCGCATTGCGCAGGTCCAATTCCACGTGACGCGAGACGCCGATCAGCACCTTGCGCAGATAGAACCTCAGCACTCCAGCACTCAGCGCGACTGCGACGATCAGCGCGGCATATTTGCCCACGACAGCCCAGGAGCCTTGATTGCTCAGGCTGTCCACGGCCAACTTGAGCAGCCACGGTTCAAGAGCGCCAATTGCGTTGTTGACAATCACAATAAGCGCACCGAGAAGGATCGCGGTGCGATAAGGGCGGAGGTAAGGGAAGAGTCGTTTTAAAGCATTCATTCGTTACTAAGATATAATATTTCAGCCGGAAGGTCAATGTCCAGAAATGGCAAAAACCCGAGACCGCGGCCTGGGGTTCTGCGATTCATCTTAAGTCGGCTGCCATGCAACCTATCGATCAAGCCTGCAATTTCCTCATTTTACGGTTGCGCCGTACCAACAGCGGCAAGGCTCGCACGCAGTTTATCCGCGCGATCCTGTGGAGGATTCAGGGCGAAGTATCGCGTCGCCGCGCGGCGTGCATCATCAAATTTCCGCTGTTTGATACTGACCAGTGCGAGAGATTCCCATGCCGATGCAAGATTCGGATCATTCGTCACGGCATTTTGATAACATACCGCGGCCTGATCAAGATTTCCCAAATTCTCGTAGCAGATTCCCAAATTATTGCTGGCTTGCGGCCATCCCGGACGGGCGCGGAGCGCCTCCTCATAGATCTCCCCTGCCCTGCGGTCCTCGTGGGCACAGAGCAGGGCCAAGCCATAATCAAACAGGGCCTCGGGAGTCAGCGTTTGCAAGGCTGCCGCCTGCTCGTAGGCATGAACCGCGTCGGGGCAATGGCCGGCCTCATAGTAGAAGCGTCCGATCATGGCCTGGGCCTTCATCTGGCGCGGGGCAAGCTTAGCCAAAGCATCGACATGCGGGGCCGCCTGTTGAAGATCGCCTTGCTCCAGATAGTATTGCACAAGGGTTAAATGCGGCACCCATGCCTTAAGATCCGCATCTATGGCCTGTTGGGTGCGCTGGAGGCCCTGCTGGGAATCGCCTTCCCGGAAGGCAATTTCAGCCAATGCCATGAGCGCTATGGACGAATGAGGATCGCGTTCAAGCTGATGGGTCCACAGGCTGCGTTCCGAATGGAGAATCGGCAGGCGGATGGCCACAAGCGCGGCAAAGAGCAGAGCTACAGCGGCAGACGCCACAAAGAACCGTTTGCGCCGGATGATCTGAGCGGGAACGGAGAGGGAAAGTACGGATCGCAGAGCGTCCACCACGCAGAGCCAGAAGGCGGCCAGGCCCGAATAGGCGTAAAGATCCACGACGGGGGCAAAGGATCCACCGAACACATAGACAGGAAACAGGGTGCCCACATACCACGCGCCCGCCGCGGCCCAGAGTTGTCTGCGCTTCAGTCCAACCAGCAGCAAAACCATAAGCGCGACGAATACCAGCCAGGCGGCGATGAAGGCAATGCCGCGCGTTGCGGGATCGCTCCACTGAAGCTGCGTGGACCAGAAATCATAGTGCAGCGGCAGCAGAATGTGGGCCGTAGTGCGAAAGAACTGTTCGGGAAAGTACGGAATCGATTGCAGAATGTGGTCCTTGCCGAAGCCGCCGGAGATGGCCGCTCCCACCACTTTGCTGCGAATCACAAAGTACAGAAAGAGCGGCACAAGCAACAGACCGTAGTCGAGCAGGGCCGATGATTTGGGCGGCGCATTTTTCTTCGGTGCGTCATGCACCACGGGAGAAACATAATCCAGCAGTGCGGCAACAACCGGGGCAATTACCGCGATCTCCTTGGATGCGAGGGCAAGGAACAGCGCCGCCACGGCGCCAAGCCGGGAAAGCAGCGAGCCGCTTTGGCGCGCAGCGCGGAAGAGGATCAGGAAGAGCAGCATGAAGCAGGCGGCCCAGAGATCCGTTCGTCCGGAAATCCAACCGACGGAACTGATGGCGATTGGCGAAAGCGCCGAGAGCGCTGCTACCACCAACGCGTATTCAACTCCGATGATCGACGTGAACAATAGGAGAATCAGACCCGCGTTCGCCAGATGCAGCAGCCAATTGGAAACGTGCGACAGCGCGGGGGATCCACCGGACAGGCGGTACTCCAGCCAGTAGGTCGCAGAAACCCACGGACGGTAGAGATCGCTCTTGTCGCCCGCAGCGGGCGCACCCCACCAGAACGGGTGGGTTACCAGATCCTTGAAGCCTGTGTGCGAGCGAATCAGCTCACCGCGGCCTTGCAAGAGGTGGTAATCATCCACGACAAACTGCCCGGAGAGACCGGGCAGATAGGCCATGGCTACCAGCAACAACAACGCAATGGTCAGCGACCGGCGCGACAGGAAAACTGACGATTTCTTTACATGAAGGGGTGTGGCGGGAGCCTTGCGGGCGGAGGATGCGGACATGCGCGTCCTGTCCTTGAGTGGTTACCTGTAACGCTGTCGGCGCAGGGAGAATCCACTGCGCCGACAGGTTGTCAACGGACGAAAGGAATACGCGAAGGTTGACCGAGAAGGTCGGTCACGCTTTGGATTTTGCCTTGTTTTTGCCCTTGGCGGGTTCGGCGGTCGCTTTGGCGGGCTGATCTTTAAAGTCGTTGGTCTTTTTCATCAGCACTTCGGCGGTCGCCTTGTAGATGACAAAGTCCGCGGAAGCGCCCGTTTTGCGCAGGAAGTACTGGGTGGCTTCGGCATCTTTGGGGATCAGTTTCAACTCGATGGGCGAGCCTGAGGTAAGTTCCACCGTGATCGTGGCGGCAGACGCATCGAAGGCGGTGGGAGCAAGGCTGTCCACGAAGTCCACCGTCTGCATTCTGGCGAGCAGATTGGTAATGCGGTCAGCCGGACCCTTGGTGCCGATGAACGACGTCTTGCCATTGCTGACCGTCCACATGGTATCCTGTCGCTCCATCATCATGGTTTCCGACGGATAGCGGATGGTAATCTTGCGAATGTCCGCCGCGTTCAGTTCGGTAATGGTCTTGTCGCGCCAGTCCTTGGCCTTGCGCTTGAAGGTGCCAGCGTTATTGCCGCCCACTTCCCAGATGTCATCCGAGCCGTCCATACGGGCATACGAGTTGCCCGACGGACTCATCTTGCCCAGCCACACCGTGTAGGAATTCTTGCCGTCGCCAACGGTCACCTTGGCGCCGGCGCTGTCATCCACCTGAAATTCGCGGAAACGGTCGCGCTTGGAGGTGATCAGGGTCAGCCGCTTCATATCCTTGAACTTGCCGATGGCCGACTGCACGGTTTTGGAGGCGGCAGGATAGGTAACGGGGCGAATCATGTTCCAGTTATCGCCTTCCTTGACCATTTCCACGGACTCGCCGGAGGCGACGACGTTCAGCTTGTTCACCTTGGCGCTGTCCACCTGCACGAACGGACGATCCGCTTCCACCACGGGTTTGCTGCTTTTCTGCACCAGCCAGTAGATGCCCAGCAGAACGACGAGCGCGGCGAGCAGTACAACGGGGCGTTTCATAGTGTCACTCCCTTGCGGCGATTGCGCTTCGCGGTCCAGCGGAAGAGTCCGAGCATGAGCACGAGCGCGGGTGGCACGAACAGATTGGCGTACTTGACGGTTTGCTTGGTCGTATCGGAAATGTCCGGCTTCAGCGGACGAATCGCCGCTTCACGCGAACGGATGCTCATCAGGTCCTGATCCTGGCTCAGCCAATCGACGGCATTGAGGAAGAGAATCTGGTTGGGGCCGCCGCCCTGCGCATACTGGCCCTGCACGAAGTTGCCGTCGCCGATGACGACCATGCGCGTGTTCGGGCTCTGGGTGACGATGCTCACGGACGGCAGAGCGGCGGTACTGTCCTTGGGATGCGGCACGGGCTTGCCGGAGAAAAACGACTGGAACGTACCGGTCATGGCCACGCCGAGCAGTTTCTTGGGACCGACATAATCTTCGCGCTTCATTTGCGCCATGGGATTGATGTCATAGCGGCCTACCTGAAGCCGGGTCTTGTCGCTGGAACTGAACAGCGGCGCATACTGCACCTGCGCGCCCACGGGACGGACGGTGTCCACGGAACTGGGGAAGAAGAGTGTGAGCTGCTGCAGGTCCTTGACCATGGGATGCTGCTTGCTGATGTCCGTGATATTCGGGAAGGCCGGATAATATACCTGCGTGATCATCATAACGTTGCCCTGCGGCTGCTGCACGGTAATGGCCGCGGCGTGGGCGTCGGTGACCAGGTTGTTGCCCACGGCAAAACCGTAACCGCGCGTCATGTCGTCGATGCCGAGGTTCATGCCGCTGGCCTGCGAGGTTTGCGGATCGGCCTTCACCTTGTTGATAAACCAGCCGACCTTGCCGCCGTGCATCACATACTGGTCGATACAGAACTTCGTCCAGTCGTCCAGCGCCTCCTTGGGCTGCACGATGCAGAGCACGTCGATGTTGTTGTCGATCATGCTGTTGCCGGCTTCGGTGCTGACCGGGGTCACGTCGTAGTGCTTGGAAAGCGCGGTGGTGAGGTTCCGCATGTCCTGGCCGAGATCGGGCGTGCCGAAACCACCGAGGAACCCGACCTTGGGAATATGATCGGAGACCAGCCGCTTGATGGTGGAGGTCATGTCATATTCGAAGCCGTCGACGTCCTGAATAATGGGAATGGTTTCGTGCTTGTCGCCGTAGATCAGCACGAGGCCCATGTAGACCTTCTTGACCTGAAGGTTGTCCTTCTCCATGACGTTGACCTGAGCCGGCTGAATGCGGTAGCGCTGGGCTTCCTCTTCGAGCTTGGCTTCGTTGGCGGGATCCACGAATTCATAGACGAATTTGCCGTGGCTGTAAGCCTTATAGTCCCGCAGCACGTCATTGATGTATTCCGAGTTGGCATTGTACGGCGGCGGCAAGTTCTTCGTAAAATAGGCCTTGACCGTAAGGCGGTCGGAGAGATTGGCCACCGTGTGGCGGGACGCGGGGCTGAGAGTATAGATCTTCTTTTCCGTCAGATCGGCGCGGGTGAAGACCCGTGTGCCGATCAGGTTGATCACAACGACTATGGCGATCACGACGGCCAAGCTGGAGATGGACGAGACAGACCAGGTTTTTCGTTTCATTTGGCTATTTTCCTGTTTGGCTTGTTCGCTCAGTCGCCCTTGCGCCGCGACAGTGCGTGGCTGGCGAGTAACAGACTCACGTAGATCATCGAGAAGAAGTAGATCAAGGCACGGGTGTCAATGACACCGCGGGCGATGTTCTGGAAGTGGTACTCGATGGCCAGATACTCGAAAATGCTGGCGAGCGCCGGTGGAACGAAAAACAGAATCTTGTTGATGATAAAGAAGAAGAAGGAGATGGCAAGGGCGACGATGAAAGCGATGATCTGGTTCTCCGTGATCGACGAGGCGAAGACGCCGATGGCCAGATAGCCCGCGCCCATCAGGAACAGGGCGAGGTAGCCGGAGAACGTCTGCCCGCCGTCCATATTGCCGAGCATACTCACGGAGATCGCATAGACGAGGGTGAACAGCAGCAGGATCAGGATCAGTCCGAGGGCGGCGAGATATTTGCCGATGATGATCTCGGAATCCTTGATGGGATAGGTGAACAGCAGCTCAATCGTTCCGGATTTCCGCTCTTCGGCGACCAGCCTCATGGAAATCGCCGGCACAAAGAAGATGTAGAGCAGCGGGATAATTCCGAAGAGAGTCTGGAGATTGGCCTGATTCATCAGAAACAGGTTGGACGTGAAGAAGTATCCGGAGACGAGGAGGAAGAACATGAGAACGATGTAGGCAACCGGGGAATCGAAGTAGGAACGGAATTCCCTCTTGAAGATGACGAGTATGTTGTCCATATCTCTGCTATTTGTCCTCGACGGTAAGTTTATGGAACACGTCCTCGAGGCTGTGGGCTTCAAGAAGCATCTCAAGGATCACCCAGTTTTCGCGCACGGCCATGCGGAAGAAATCTTCGCGCAGATCGACGCCGCCGCCGGCTTCGATGCGCATGCGCACGGTGCCGGAAGAACCGGGCATTTCGCGCGCCAGTTCCACGCCGGGCAGGGTGCGAACCTTGGCCAGGGCATCCTTGGCGGCGGTGCGCACGGTGGTGAGCAGTACGGTGCGGCCTTCCGCGCCGGCCTGCAAACCTTCGGGAGTGTCATCGGCTACGATGCGGCCCTGATTGATGATGACGATCCGCGAGCAGGTGGCCTGCACTTCCGACAGAATATGCGTGGAGAGAATCACCGTCTTCTGCCGTCCGAGTTCCTTGATCAGCATGCGGATCTCGGCGATCTGGTTGGGGTCCAGACCCGCCGTGGGTTCATCCAGCACCAGAATGTCGGGATCATGCACCATGGCCTGGGCCAGACCGATGCGCTGCCGGTAGCCCTTGGAGAGCTGGCCGATGTCCTTGCCCAGCACGTCCTGCAGGCCGCAGCGGTCGACAATCGCCTTGATCCGGGCGCTGCGGTTTTCCTTGGGTACATGCCGCAAATCGCACACGTAGCGGAGATAATCCACCACGTTGATGTCCTGATAGGCCGGAGCCATTTCGGGAAGATAGCCGATCTTCCTGCGAACCTCCAGCGAATGCTCATCCACATCGAGGCCGTCCACCGAGATAGATCCCGATGTCGGCGGCATGTAGCAGGTAAGCATCCGCATGGTGGTGGTTTTCCCGGCTCCGTTGGGGCCGAGAAATCCCAAAATTTGGCCCTGCGGGATGGACAGCGTGATGTCGTTGACCGCCTTCACGCCGTTGTAGGATTTTGTAACTTGAGTCAGTTGGATCATTGACCACTCACAAGAAGTTTATCTGCCTTGAGATTACTTGCACTAACTTCAGAGAAACTCTCTGCAACCCAAAATGTTCCCATTTAAGTGTTAACCGCCAAATTCGACCCAGTTTCTCCGTTTTGGGAGCGATTCTTGGATCTGTGGGTAGGCTTTCCGACGGGAGTTACTTGGACGCGCCGTTGGCTGCGGTGAGGTCCACCCGGATTTCGCGCAGGGCCTCCCCTTCCCGGAAAGTCAGAGTATCGGTGTAGACCGGATAGTCGGGGTTCTTCAACGACAGAGTGTAGGTGCCAAGGGGGCGGAAGATGGTTTTGGAGGAAGGGGTGCGCAGTTCGAACTTGCCATTGACAAAGACGTCCGCCCACGGCTTGACCGAGGCGATGCGGATCCGGGCCACATAATCGTAGAGATTGACCCGCAGGTCGGTGGTCTGGCCGCCTTTGACGGTCACCGTACGCACCACAGGCAGACCGATCTCAGGATTGACCAGAACAAGGCTATACGTGCCCTCTGACAGCCGAAGTGGGCTGGGCAAGGGAGTTGTGCCGATCAGGGAATCGGCGATGTAGACGGTCGCCCACGGGCGGCACGTGATGTCGAGCGTTCCGGGCTGGCGGGCAGCCGCCACTCCTGCGGTGGTATCTTTCTTTCCGGGAGGATTCTGCGGGGAAACAGGTTTGACGGGCGGCTTCTGCGCGACGCCACCGGTGGAAAGAGTTTCAGGAGGAGTCGGGCCGGGCTTAACCCGCACGGTGTCGCCGGGAGGTGTGGGCAGGGGAATCGTATCGGTCAGCACCACGGGCGGCAAGGTATGCGCCTTCTCCCAGGCCCGGGTGGTGATGAGCTGATAAGCGGCACCTGCAGCGACGACCACCAGCAGCCCAATCGCCATAGTGCGGACAGATTTAGACCGCGCGCGGGCCTGCACCTTGCCTGTCACCACAGGACGGCGCACCGTATCTCCGGAGAGGAAATCGGCGATCAGGGCATTGGGCAGGAGGCCATCGGGCTGGGTCTGCAGTAGAGCGGCATGGGCTTCGACCGCCGAGGTGTAGCGCCTGGCAGGAGCCTTCTCCAGCATCCGCCGCAGGACAAATTCGATGCCGGGAGAAATCGTCTCGCGGTAATCTTCAAAGCGCGGCGGCTGGTATTTCAGAACATTCTGAAAGGTCTCGGCCAGAGTGGCGCCGGCGTGAATCCGCTTGCCGGTCAGCATCTCGAACAGGATCAGGCCCAGCGCAAAGACATCGGTCGCCGGAGTGATCTCACTGCCGTCCGCCTGCTCGGGGGCCATATAGGATGGCGTGCCGATGACCATGCCTTCCTGCGTCACGGTGGGCTGGTCTTTGAGCGAAGCCAGACCGAAGTCGGTGATCTTCACCTCACCGCGCTTGGACACCAGCACGTTGTCCGGCTTCAGATCGCGGTGAATGATGCCGGCGGCGTGGGCATGTTCCAGTCCGGCGAGGATTTCGGCGGCCAGCGTGACGGCCACTTCCACCGGCAACGCGCCGCGATCCTTGAGCAGTTTGCCGAGGCTTGCGCCTTCCACGAATTCGAGGATGAGAGAAAGCTCCTCCACCCCCGCGTGCAGATCATAAATCTGAACCACATTGGGATGGGAGAGCTTGGCAATGGCGCGCGCTTCGCGTTCAAATCGCATGCGCAGATCAGACTCGCGCGCGTACTGGGGATGAATGGACTTGACCAGGACTTTGCGGTCAAGCCCCGAGTCATATCCCTCCCAGACCGTAGCGATTCCACTGCGGGCGATTTCCCGCGTCAGCGTCAAACGGCTGTCGTGATCAGCCATGTTCTATAGGTATGCGTAGTCGGCAGAACCTGAAGATAAAAGTCAAAAATCTAAAAAGCCAAAATGCCAAAAGGAAGAGGGCTGATGAGACGGGGTTTGGCCAGGTTGTGGATGCGGTGTGGGTTGGGAGTGGGCCGAGCAATCGGCCCCTACACCCGAACAGTGTGGAGTAGTATTCCTTCATCCTTCATCCTTCATCCTTGCCTCTCAGTGGATGCCCACTTTCCATTCGGCGAGCTTGTAATGCAGCCAGCGGAGGGACACGCCAAGAGCCTCGGCGGTGTGGGTCTTGTTGCCCTTCATTTCCTCGAGGGTCTTCAGCACCAGATCGCGTTCGTATTCCTTGAGGGACTTGGAATTGCCGGCAGGCTTGGCGACGCGGGGAATGATCAGCTCGGACGGCGTGATGTCCCGGTCTTCGGCCAGCACGATGGCGCGTTCGACGGCATTCTCCAGTTCGCGCACATTGCCCGGCCAGTGATAGGTCTCGAGAATCCGCATCGCCTCGTTGGTGATCTTCTTCACGCGATCATTGTTCTTGTTGGCGTGCTTGGCCAGAAAGTGAGTGACCAGCAAAGGAATGTCTCCGGTGCGCTCCCGCAGCGGCGGCATACTGACCGTGATGACATTCAAACGGTAGAAAAGATCCTCGCGGAACGTGCCCTTTTCGACTTCGCGCGCCAGCGACTTGTTGGTGGCCGACACGATACGCACGTTGGCCTTGCGATTCTCGGTGTCCCCTACCCTGCGGAACTCGCCGTCCTGCAAAACGCGCAGAAGCTTGGTCTGGATGGACATGGGGATGTCGGCGATTTCATCGAGGAAGAAGGTTCCGCCGTTCGCCACTTCGAGCAGGCCTTTCTTGTCGGTAATCGCGCCGGTAAAGGATCCGCGCTTGTGGCCGAAGAGTTCGCTTTCGAGCAGCGTCTCGGAAAGGTTGCCGCAGAACTGGGCGATGAACGGCTTGTCGCGGCGCGGCCCATTATAATGAAGCGCGCGCGCCACCAGTTCCTTGCCGGTTCCCGACTCGCCTTCCAGCAGCACGGAAATATCCGAGTGGATAATTTTTCCGAGAATCTCGAAGACATTCTGCATGCGCTGCGAGGACCCGATGATCTCCCGGAAATGGTAGGTGCGCTGCACCTCCGTGCGGAGCTGGTAGTTCTCATCCCGCAGGTTCTCCATCAGCCGCGCGTTTTCAATCGCGATGGCCGCAAGATTGGAGAAGGATTTCAGGAAGCCGAGGGAATCGTCGGTGAAACCGCTGCGCTTGGCCTTGCTGTCCAGATAAATGGCCCCGAGAATCTTGCCGCGCAGCAGGAACGGCACGGACATGACCGCGCGAATCTGCTTAAAGATCACCGACTCGGAGCCGGCGAAACGCGGATCGGCCTGAGCGTCCACGGTGAGTACGCCGCGCTGCGAATCGATCACTTCCTGCACGATGGAGTGGCTGATGTCGGCGATGGAGAGCGCCGATTCAGGCGCGATGTTCCGCGCCGTGCGCACCGTCAGTTTGCCACTGTCACTTTCCTGCAACACCAGAAAGCCGCGCTCGGCATCCACCGCCTGTAAGGCGATGTCCATGACCCGTTCCAGCAGGCGGTCAATGTCCGGAATCGAGTTCAGGACCTGAGAGATTTCATAAAGCGCATGAAGTTGCTCCTGCGGCAGCATACCGGCACCCGGCACCTGCGCAGGACGCGTCGTCGTTGAAGAGTTTTCGAGCATGGGCTATTTGGGCGATTCAATCCTTCTGTCTTTACCGCGCAAAAACATATCTGTCCAAATTTGAAAATGTCCGGGACGGCAGGTCAGTTTGTCGCCCCGCCGGTTGGTGACGGTCAGAGTCCAGGAGTAGTTTACCGGGCGGAGGTTGGAATCGGAGAGACTGTCCGTGATCACTATGAATGTATCGGCAGGCGCCAGGCCCGTCGTATCCCACACATCATTCTGTCCATCCCGCTGGACGAGCACGGAGAACTTGTGGCCGTCATCCAGATTCCCCCAGTAGAACCAGCCCAGACGCGGATGGTAATCGGTGACGATATCCGGCCCGGTTTCGCCTACGGGATGATTCTTGAGAGGCCAAGGGGATCTGACAGGCTGATGGAACTCGATTCCCCGCGAGGTCTGGGCGCCGGAATCATCCACGACGGTCACCCAGATGGAATCCCCAACGTAATGATCAAGGTCTCCAGCGGGCATGTCTCTTTCGCCCCGGCGGATGGAGAAGCCCCGAATATCGGGATCGAATGCCATCCGGCCAAGGACCACCGTGTCTACGCGGGCAATCAGGGAATCGTAAATGATATTGCGGTCGGAGTCGCTGACCCAGCACTGGACTTCAAAGACGCATTGGTCGCCGATCAGATCTTCCCGGCAATCCGTAATCATCTTAACGCTGTCGATAGCCGGTCTACGATTGAAATGAGGAAGAACGTAGAAGGGAGAGTTGGGATCCACCGTGCTGTCGCGCTCGGGCGTCCAGCGGCAGCCGGCAAGCACAATGAACACCAGTACAACGGGGAGAAAGAGTTTCATGGGGGTTTGCCGATTGTTATCCCTAATAAGATACACTTTTTTGCGTGCAAATCAAGGCGGTGTGCACGCAAAAATTTGCGTCATGCACACTGTCCCCCAAACGGAAGCCGCAACAAGGGCTGCTGCGGCTTCTATCATAATATCCTGTTTTTGAAGAACCAAACTATTTCAGTAACATCGCCCGTTCAGATCCGACAGCGACGCCGTCGAGTTGAACTGTCACGATGTACAAGCCGGAGGAAAGGTTCTCGCCCCCGAATTGGACTCGATGGCTGCCTGCCAGAACCATTCCGGATTTCAGCACCGCCACCTCGCGCCCGAGGACATCATACACGACCACGCGAACCGAGCCACCGCGGCTCAATTCGAATGGAATAACCGTTGTAGCATTGAAGGGATTGGGAAACGCCGGTGACAGCACCGCACTGACAGGCAGTGTGGCGTGGTGCTGCGGGTCGGTTCCAGTCACACCTTCGTCGTAGTAGTAACGGCCAATATCCGGCAGTGTGCGGTCGGGATCCCAGCCGCAGTACACCGTATCACCATTATCGATACACGGCGACGGAGCCGCAACGCCGTAATAGGCCTGAACGTCGGACATAGAATGCCACTGTCCCCATTCGCCTTCACGCCGTAAGTTCGGATCCATGAAGTAAACATGGTTCCCGTACACAATGCTCTGCGTGGAGTACTCAGACCATTCTCCAATGCCGCCGCCATCACCACCGGGAGGATTTCCAGGCTGATCGGACGAGCCGGGGAGGCGCCACTGATCGGAATAGTCCACATCCATGGAGGCCCGTCCGCCCAAGGTGACGTAATAGGAAGCGCCGCGCTCAACCTGGACGAGACAACTGTTGACCATTACCTGCGCAATACCCGAGGCAATCACACCCATCGGATCATGGCCGCCAATGTTGGCCACATCCACCGAACAGCGGATCACCCGCAGAGCACCCTCATTGGCATTGAAAATGCCGTGCGCCCACGCGCCCGATCCGCGAACCGTAACGACACAGTAGTCCAACACCCACATATCCGTGCCAACGTCGTTGGTCCGTCCGAAATAGGCGCCGATTACCTGGCCGGGTGCCGACACCGTAATTACATTGCCGCGGAAACAGGTGTTGGTGGAGCCTTCCACCATCAACCCCATGGTCATCTGGTCGTCGCCGGGATTAAAGTCTCCATCGGCGTCCACCTTGATCATGTTTTCCGACATACGATTGCCGGCGGAGCCCGTCTCACACGGCGAGCCGCCGTCATTGAGCAACTGGTTCAGGCGCACAGCCTTCGAATACTGATTTGTGGTGAGGAAGCTGTTACGATCTGCCCAGAGGCGACCGCCGTCCATCCACAGACAGGACAAGTGTGCGCGGAAATCGCAGTCGTCGATATTCAGCAGGGACCGAGTCGCCACGACGACGTAGGCCGGCAAACCGAATTCGGTGCTGATGTGAACATAGCGCAGAACCCGGATATTGCTGGTGCCGTTTTCCAAAAACTGGAAGCCGGACCAATTTTCCATCGGTTCGATCACAATGGGCGCATCAACCGATCCCACGGCGCTCAGGGAGCCGGAAATTACGAACGGAGCATCTGTCTTGAAGCTAATGCGAACCCCGGGCTCAATGACCAGGGCTTTGTCCGGCGAGATGAAAATCGGAGCATCCACGAACACAACTTCGCCGGTGGGCCACACTCCCGAGACGTCTCCGCTGACATGAGTACCCCCAGCGATGAGCATTACGGGCAAGCCCATGCTCAACAGAATCGCTGTGAAAATGGTACCGAACAGCCGCCTCATTCTCCCACCTTTGCCGGTTGATGTTGCCTTTGTTGACCAATACGTTTCTTCGGTAGAGAATATAACGCGAGCACTATGGAATGTCAAGCCCTGCTATATCTTTACGAGAGAATTATGATGCGGGATTACTCGTTGCTTTTTTAATCAAATCAAGAACTTCGGCCTGCTCAGGGAAGCGGTGTTGCTGGTGTTTGGAGAAAAGGAGGTCACCCTGCAATTTGACTTCAAACGCACCGCCGGATGAGGCAAGGAGTTCCGGCCTGTCAAACCCTTGTTTTTCAAGATAATCGGCCATACTGACCGCTTTCGGATAGTAGTTTCAGACCGCGCAATATTCGATAATGATCTTCGCCATAGCGCACTTCCTATTACAATATCCATAATATCAATAACTAACAAACGAATTCGGGGCCAGTCCCGAAGAGACCAGCGCGAGTACTATGCAAGTGTCCGGCCAGTGCTGTTCACCCTCAGACACGTAGCCAAAACGTTCCATAGCCGTGATCCTCAACAGGCCACACGATGGTTCTTTTGGACCTCGCTCCTACACTCGTTATCGGCCTCAGCGATTCCAACTGAAACCGCCTTCCAACTCCACGCGATCCGGCTTGGCCGTCGTCTTCACCTGCGTTCCCGATGCAAAGACAAACAGGTTGGGCAGCACTTCGCAGGAAGCCTGCAATCCGGCGCGGGTCGTCCGCACCAAGTCGCCCGACAGAAATTTGTAGACATTCGTCTGGCTGTTCTCGTAGAGCGGCGTGTAGATGTTTCCGCCGACGCTGCCGTGATTCTGATGGACAATATGCACGGCCACCTCCAGCGGATAGAACACCGCCCGCAATTCCGCGGTCAGGAATTCGCTGTTCGGCTGCCGGGTATACCCGATGGGTGACGTCCAGTGGGTATATACATTGGCGGCAAAAATGTGCGAATAGACAAATGGCCGGATCTTGGTGTATTCCACCCGGGCGTCGAAATGTTCAAAGAAGGGGTGGGGCAGCATGAGCTGTGTGCCCACCGTGTAGGCGGACTTGTTCGTGCCCCTGGCGGTGGTCAGCGCCGATACGGTAATGTCGTCGAAGAACAGCTCACTGTAAAACTTCATGCCGCGTACGGGGCGCCACGTCCCATCCATTCCGAGAACGAAATTGTCTTTGTCGTTCATGGAGTGCTGCACGCTGTACAGAAAGTTCAACGGGGTCACATAACCAAGCTGAACCGGGCGATCCCCATAGACAATGCCCTGGGACAGACCGAACAGTAGATTTCGGAACGGGCGAAGCTCCAGCCGCTGCGCGCTCAAATACTTGGCCGCATCCAGCGTGCGCGGACGTCCCCCCGGATTGACATACAACGTTTCCGCCGGCAGATCCGATTCGAGCCAGCCGTGCAGGAACGTGTAATACACAGCGGCGTCGCTGTGCTGCGCCTCGATGGCGGCGTCAAAGCGGACATAGTCGAATGGGGGCATCTGCGAGTTCAGAAACAGCGACCCGAACTGCGCCGGTCCCCAGCGAAAGCGGCCTCTTCCCGCCGCAAGCGAAAGATTTTGACCGTAGTACTGCAGGAAGGACTCGGAGATGTTGTATGAGGTGGACATGGGCTTCGAGCTGCTGTCGCCGAGTTCCACCAGCCCCCAGCGGTCTTCATAAAGCCGCCCCCGGCCAATGGCATCACCCAGATACGAACCATTCCCCGATTCCGTATAGTCACGGAAATCCACCATGAAGTGCAGGCGCTGGGCGTAGCCGCCTTCAACCCGCAGGCCACCGGCAAATCGTTTGATGGTTCTGTCCGCACTGTCCGTGCGAATCACATCGAGACCATATACCGGTTGAATTGAGGCGGCCAGCGTGGAATCGTATTCCCAACTCGCCAGATGAAAGCCACTCTCGTAGAGCCACGATGCCCTGCGCAGGCCGAAGGGTAGCTTGTCCTTCACTGCATTCCAAGAGGACTCTCGAGGTTCATCACGGAACTGCCCGACGATAAACATATTGCCCGAGCCTTCCGCCAGATACCGCCGCGCCTCACAGGAACGCGACGCCTCCTCCGGAAGCCGCCGCGGATGATATACAAATCCCAGATAGGGCCGCGTTCCGGAAAACAGCGGGACATCCTGCGACGTCTCCAGCCGGCTGAAGTAATCGTACGCCGGATGATCAACCAGCGGGAATTGCAGGTATTGAGTAGACTCGTCGGCAAATGTCATCAATGCCGTTGCCAGAACCAACACGATGGCCGTGAGGCATCGCGAAGCAAACCCATATCGTCCGCTCATGTGCGTCTCCTCTGTCCTGCCAGATATCTTTGGATTATCCAGTCCACGGCCACACTGGCCATAAGTAGCAGGAACATCATTGGAACAATGCGATAGCGCGGCAGGATAATCACCGGGACATATAAAAGCAGAAATCCCGCGAATGCGATCACAAGGGCCGCATCCAATTTGCGCGCTCTCGCGGCCTGCACGATCCCGGGGATCGCAAGAATTAGCAGCAGCATATAGGATGCCCGGTAGATTCGGTTCTTTGCCAGCGGATGAGTAGGGTCGAACCAGACAAAGTACCAGAGGCGTTTCGCAGTCAACATCATGTAGTGCCGGGGATGGGTCCGGATATACTCCAGGGCTTCATTGCGATAGAACTGGTTCCGGTCGTATTCGTCATTGGGAATGGTCCGGGCGTAGTATTCCCGGTTCTTCTCCCAAAGCAATCCCATTTGATAGCGCCCGTCCATGGTCTTATCCGTACCGGTGGCCTCTTCATGATTCCCCATCCACAAATTGAGACCATATGCGGAGCGCAGCGGGATGAAGCGCCCTTGGACAATCCAATTGCGAATCGTCCAAGGAGCCAGCACAAGCATCGTAGCGAGCGCCACGGGCAAAACAAGGTTTTTGATAACCAGACCGACCGGACGTTTTTTCATTATCAGCGAGAGCCCCGCAGCCCCACTGACGATGAGAACTCCTTCGCGAACCAACAGCCCCGCACCTGTCAGGAATCCGAGGATCCACGCATGCTTTACGAAGTCACGTGATACGACGTCGTTGTCGGCCAAGAGCAGATAGAGATGAAGCACCCACAGGCAGATGACCACATACAGGAATTCGGGTGTGGCGCGGGAATGCACGTACATCATCTCCGGATACACCGCATAAGCGACAGCGAACAGCGTGCCGATCCGAGGCGAGAACATCCGTCTGCCGACCAGATAGGCAGGCAGGCATCCGGAAGCGGACACCACAGCCTGCACAACGAACATTACTAAGTTGCTCTGGCCGAAAATCCAAATGAAAAAGGCACACCAGTAGATGTAAAGCGGCGGAAAGAGAGCCGTGGGCTGTAACGGCAACCGGCCCCACTCATTCCACGACATCCCAAGCCCATTCACAAGATTCGCAGCGATAAGTTGATACTCAAAGGTCTTGTCCAACTCCGCCACAAGAAACGTAACCGCCTCCCGCGCGATCAGTGCAAACAGGAAGATCGCGAGGATGTGCATCGGGACAAAGCGGGGGCTCAACCGAGACAGGAGAGATTTCATGGGAATGTGATTTGGTCCCGAGATGAAAGCAATGGCACCTTAGGAAGACGATGGCATCAGGCGGGAGGAGGGCTGCTCAGCGCAGAGGCCTTTGATCGCGCCTCCACGTAACGCGCAATGCCATCAATCGCCACGGCAGCGAACAGCAGGAGGATGGTGGTAGTCACCACACGATAGCGAGGAAGGACTGTCGTAGGAACATACAGCAGCATGTATCCCAATAGGCTTAAAGAGAAAACCGGATCGAGGAGGTGTCGACGTGCTGCGCAAACCAGCCCCGGAATCGACAGGGCCAGTAACGCGATCCACGATGCCCGATAAACGGGGTTCTTTGCCAGTTGATGGCCGGATACAAACCAAATCCAGTACACGAACCGCTTCCCACACAGCGCAAGATACTCCGAAGGGTGCTGTCTGATGAACCTCAGCACTTCCTCTGCGTAGACACGATCTCGATCCTGTTCGTCGAAGGGAAGAATACGGTTCAAATAATCCGCGTAGTCCTTCGGCAGCGATGACATCACATAGGTGCCATCCGCATAGCGGTCATTCCCCGCCGCGCCCGGGTGATTGGCGACCCACCAGTTAATGCCGAAGGCGGTGCGGATCGGAATGAACTCTCCCTGGACAATCGCGTTGCGAACAATCCACGGACACATCACCAGAGCCATTGCGGCCAGCGCCGGCAGCATATGGCTGCGGATCGCAGTAATCCGCGCGCGGAATCGGAGCAGCAGCGCCAGTACGATGGCGATGGCCACAATTCCGGCGGCCTCTTTGACCAGCATGGCCGTCCCGCTTAGGGCACCGACAAACACGGCAATCTTCACAGCGCGTCGTGATCCTGGCGGCTCTTCCCGCAGGGCCGCATACCTTTCTATCATCCACAGAACCATTACGACATAAATAGATTCCGCAACAGCCTTCGAATGAATAAACACCAGTTCGGGGTAAAAGGCATAGCAGGCGGCAAACAGTAGCCCCGCGCGCTCGGAGAACAGTCTCTTGCCGAGGCGATAGGCAGGGAAACATCCCGTCGCGGCGATCACCGCCTGCCCAAGATACATCGGAAGAAAATTCGCAGGGGACAGCCACTGAAAGAAAGCACACCAATACACGTATAGCGGCGGAATCATCGAACTGGATTGCAGCGCCGCCCGGCCCCACTCATCCCACGAATAGCCCTTTCCCTCCAGAAGGTTCCGCGCAATGAGCATATGCTCGAAATACAGACTATGGTTGTCCGCGAAAAAGAGGCTCACAGCAGTGCGCGCAGCCAATCCGAAGACAAAAAGGATCCAGATCTGGGTCCGGACCGGAAGGGATCGCAGTAGGGCCAACGGGGTTCGCACCACAAGAGATAGAAGTTTTCGGCGGCTTGGGTTTTTCGTAATTTATGCCTTCTGCGCTAAAAAGCAAACACCCCAACCATCATGATTGGGGTGTTTGAAAGAAAATTCCCGCTAACGACCTACTCTCCCAGGCAGTTGCCCGCCAAGTACCATCGGCGATGAGAGTCTTAACTTCTCTGTTCGGAATGGGAAGAGGTGTTTCCCTCTCTCTATGGTTAGCGGAAAGCCGTTGGCCGCCACAGGCGGCTCAAAGCAATGCGGCTGGGAAGGTGAAGCACCCGTGAGGGGCTTGGGACTCTTCCGCATCAGCCGCAGAAACTCAACAATTGGAAACAGCAAAAGACAAGCTCTTGCGTACGAAGTAAAAACCCATTTTCGAAAGCCGCTGGGGACAACTTGACCATCTTTAAAGAGAATTAAAAATCGGTCAAGCCGAACGACCTATTAGTACCACTCGGCTGAATGCATTGCTGCACTTGCACCTGTGGCCTATCAACCTCGTCATCTACGAGGGGTCTTCAGGGTTTCCTAATCTTGGGGTCGGTTTCACACTTAGATGCTTTCAGCGTTTATCCGATCCGAACGTAGCTACCCAGCCATGCCACTGGCGTGACAACTGGTACACTAGAGGTTCGTCCATACCGGTCCTCTCGTACTAAGTACAGCTCCCCTCAAGAAACCTGCGCCCACGGCGGATAGGGACCGAACTGTCTCACGACGTTCTGAACCCAGCTCGCGTGCCACTTTAATTGGCGAACAGCCAAACCCTTGGGACCTTCTCCAGCCCCAGGATGTGACGAGCCGACATCGAGGTGCCAAACCGCCGCGTCGATGTGAACTCTTGGCGGCGATAAGCCTGTTATCCCCGGGGTACCTTTTATCCGATGAGCGACGGCAATTCCATATTCTACCGCCGGATCACTAAGCCCTGGTTTCCCACCTGCTCGACTTGTTTGTCTCGCAGTCAAGCTCCCTTATGCCTTTGCACTCTACGCACGATTGCCGACCGTGCTGAGGGAACCTTTGGGCGCCTCCGTTACATTTTGGGAGGCGACCGCCCCAGTCAAACTACCCGCCTGACAGTGTCCCTGGCCTAAAGCCTAGGTTAGACATCCAACAGCGGAAGGGTGGTATTTCAACGTTGGCTCCACCGATGCTAGCGCACCGGCTTCACAGCCTCCCACCTATCCTACACATCCGAAGCTAGACATCAGTGTCAGGGTATAGTAAAGGTCCACGGGGTCTTTCCGTCCTGCCGCGGGTACCCAGTATCTTCACTGAGATTGCAATTTCGTCGAGTCCATGGTCGAGACAGCGCCCAGATCGTTACACCATTCGTGCAGGTCGGAACTTACCCGACAAGGAATTTCGCTACCTTAGGACCGTTATAGTTACGGCCGCCGTTTACTGGGGCTTCGGTTCACTGCTTCTAGCTTGCGCCATGACAGATCCCCTTAACCTTCCAGCACCGGGCAGGTGTCAGACCCTATACGTCGTCTTACGACTTCGCAGAGTCCTGTGTTTTTGGTAAACAGTCGCCTGGGCCTCTTTACTGTGACCGGCTTGCGCCGGTACCCCTTCTTCCGAAGTTACGGGGTTAGTTGGCCGAGTTCCTTAACCATGGTTCTCTCGAGCACCTTAGGATATTCTCCTCACCTACCTGTGTCGGTTTACGGTACGGTCGCCTCAACTCTCCTTAGAGGTTTTTCCTGGCAGCATGATTAGGGTCAGTTTGTGGGCTAAGCCCTCCTATTCAGATTTCGGCCTGACGTGTTGCGGATTTGCCTACAACACAGCCTACGTCCTTAAACCAGCACAACCAGTCGCTGGCTGACCTTTCACTCCTGCGTCACCCCATCGTACAAACGAGCTTTTGGCGGCTCGGGATTATTAACCCGATTCCCATCACCTACGCCTTTCGGCTGTGGCTTAGGGGCCGGCTCACCCTGAGTAGATTACCTTAACTCAGGAAACCTTAGGTTTTCGGTGAACGGGTTTCCCACCCGTTTTCTCACTACTTATTCTGGCATAATCACTTCCAGAACCTCCACAGCGACTCACGACGCTGCTTCACTGGCGACTGGAATGCTCCCCTACCGATCGACTTTCGCCGATCCCGCAATTTCGGTGGTTACTTTGAGCCCCGAGGATTTTCAGCGCAGATCTACTTGACCAGTGAGCTATTACGCACTCTTTAAATGGTGGCTGCCTCTAAGCCAACATCCTGGTTGTCTATGTTGATCCACCTCTTTACAATCACTTAAGTAACACTTAGGGACCTTAATTGGCGGTCTGGGTTCTCCCCCTCTCGTCCACGCAACTTATCTCACGTGGGCTGGCTCCCAAGATACGACTGACCGGCATTCGGAGTTAGGTAGGGGACGGTACCGTTGTGACGGCCCTAACCCTTCCTGTGCTCTACCTCCGGCAGTTATTACTTGAGGTCACACCTCGATGTGTTTCGGGGAGTACGAGCTATCTCCGAGTTTGATTAGCCTTTCACCCCTACCCACAAGTCATCCAATCGATTTTCAACTCGAATTAGTTCGGACCTTCATTCAATGTTACTTGAACTTCATCCTGCTCATGGGTAGATCACCCGGCTTCGCGTCTGCCGCCACTGACTTATGCGCCCTATTCAGACTCGCTTTCGCTACGGCTCCGTGTCTACGACACTTAACCTTGCCAGTGACGAGCAACTCGCCAGACCATTATGCAAAAGGTACGCCGTCACCCCTATGAGTTGCCCCATAAAGGCTCCGACAGTTTGTAAGCGTTAGGTTTCAGGTACTATTTCACTCCCCTCCCGGGGTGCTTTTCACCTTTCCCTCACGGTACTGGTTCACTATCGGTCACAGGAGAGTATTTAGCCTTGGATGATGGTCCACCCAACTTCAAGCAGGGTTCCACGTGCCCCGCCCTACTCGGGACTTTGGCTGGAGGTCTGTAAGTTTTACCTACGGGGGTGTCACCTTCTATGCCGGCTCTTTCCAGAACCTTCGGTTACCCACAGACTTTGTAACTCCATCAGGCCGTTTGCGCGACCCATGCCGGTCCCATGACCCCCACGTTGCAACGCCGCAAAGCTTGACACAACGCAGGTTTAGGCTATTGCCCGTTCGCTCGCCGCTACTTGGGCAATCTCGGTTGATTTCTTTTCCTTGCGGTACTTAGATGTTTCAGTTCCCGCAGTTGGCTTCATTTGATGATGTGGCATGACCCACACCGGGTTTCCCCATTCGGAAATCGCCGGGTCTAAGGATGTTTGCTCCTCTCCGACGCTTATCGCAGCTTACCACGTCCTTCATAGCCTTCCTGTGCCTAGGCATCCGCCTAACGCTCTTAGTAGCTTGACCGAAAAACTATTCTGCTTTACAGATAGACAAATTGTCCCAAGCAGCTTTCGTTCTCAGCTCATTACTGAGCAATATCTATTTTTTAGCGAGGTCGATATTAGACCTCGTTGGTTTTCTCGAGAATCTCGTACGCAACGTTATCCTCGTCGAATAACGTTGCTGTTTCCAATTGTCAAAGATCAAGCCGATAATCGGCCTCACTGGGTTGCCGCCAGGGCGACATCAGTGGATAATCGTCTATTCGTCACGACCGGTCCTGCGACCGGCTGCGAAAAATCATCTAAGAAAGATCACTGCGTGCATCATACCGCCGCCCATTACGACAACGGCAACTATCCTTTTCGATCAGAAAGAAATACGCTCACGATGTGGAGCGTATCGGGATCGAACCGATGACCTCCGGCTTGCAAAGCCGGCGTTCTCCCAGCTGAACTAACGCCCCGTGAATCCGGGCAGATGTCTCTGCCACGACTCCAGCTGTGGCGTCAGTTTGCGCTCGGCTAAATCGTCGTGGGCCTGACAAGATTTGAACTTGTGACCTCACGGTTATCAGCCGTGCGCTCTAACCAACTGAGCTACAGGCCCCAACGTGCGAAAGGGAATGGCCGACTTTCGCCGGCCATTTTCGATCCGACACTCTGCTCGGCGAAAAGGAAAAAATCAAAAAGGAAGATGTGCGGTCTGAGAAATCTTAAAGGTTGGTTCCGTAGAACCTGAGATCAGGGTTTCGACCTTATCTATCGTGTGCGAACTCCGAAGAGTGTAGCACCGTAGATTGCTCCTTAGAAAGGAGGTGATCCAGCCGCACCTTCCGATACGGCTACCTTGTTACGACTTCACCCCAGTCATCGGCCTGACCTTGAGGCCTTGCCCCCTTACGGTTGGCTCGGGCCCTTTGGGTCCTTCCGACTCCCATGGTGTGACGGGCGGTGTGTACAAGGCCCGGGAACGTATTCAACGCGACCTGCTGATCCGCGTTTACTAGCGATTCCGACTTCATGCACTCGAGTTGCAGAGTGCAATCTGAACTGAGACCGGTTTTTTGCGATTAGCTCCACCTTGCGGTCTTGCGACGCTCTGTACCGGCCATTGTAGCACGTGTGTAGCCCTGGACGTAAGGGCCATGAGGACTTGACGTCATCCCCACCTTCCTCCGACTTAACGTCGGCAGTCTCCTTAGAGTTCTCAGCATAACCTGTTAGCAACTAAGGACAAGGGTTGCGCTCGTTGCAGGACTTAACCTAACATCTCACGACACGAGCTGACGACAGCCATGCAGCACCTATACCGCGTCTCCCTTGCGGGAGTAGCCCACTTTCATGGGTTTACACGGCACTTCGAGCCCAGGTAAGGTTCTTCGCGTTGCATCGAATTAAACCACATGCTCCACCGCTTGTGCGGGCCCCCGTCAATTCCTTTGAGTTTCACCCTTGCGAGCGTACTCCCCAGGTGGGTTACTTAATGCGTTAGCGTCGATACCGAAGGGGTCGAATCCTCCGACATCTAGTAACCATCGTTTATGGTGTGGACTACCAGGGTATCTAATCCTGTTTGCTCCCCACACTTTCGCGCCTCAGCGTCAATCACGAGCCAGTAGACCGCCTTCGCCACCGGTGTTCTTCCAGATATCTACGCATTCCACCGCTACACCTGGAATTCCATCTACCTCTCTCGCATTCAAGAAGCACAGTTTCAGAAGCAATTGACACGGTTAAGCCGCGCGATTTCACTCCTGACACATGCTCCCGCCTACACGCCCTTTACACCCAGTGAATCCGGACAACGCTTGCACCCTCCGTATTACCGCGGCTGCTGGCACGGAGTTAGCCGGTGCTTACTTTGGAGGTACCGTCAGGCCCGGCAAAACCAGGCAATTCGTCCCTCCCTACAGAAGTTTACAATTCAAAGAACCTTCATCCTTCACGCGGCGTTGCTGCGTCAGGCTTTCGCCCATTGCGCAATATTCCTCACTGCTGCCTCCCATAGGAGTCTGGGCCGTATCTCAGTCCCAGTGTGGCTGATCATCCTCTCAGACCAGCTACCCATCGTCGCCTTGGTGGGCCATTACCCCGCCAACAAGCTAATGGGGCGCGACCTCATCCCGGAGCGATAAATCTTTCAAGACAGTTCCATGCGAACCCGTCTCAACATGCGGTATTAGCGGAAGTTTCCCTCCGTTTTTCCCCACTCCGGGGCAGATTAGTCACGTGTTACTCACCCGTTCGCCACTAACTATATTGCTATAGTCCGTTCGACTTGCATGTGTTAAGCACGCCGCCAGCGTTCGTCCTGAGCCAGGATCAAACTCTCCGTTGTAATTTTACAGAGATTTTGAGCTAGAATTTCAAGGACCTCTGACTTCACCTTAAAAGGTTCCATCAGGCACGCACATCTTCCTTTTGTCAAAGAACAGTCAAATTTTGGATCAGCTTGCCATGTCTTTCGGCATTTGCCGCCGACACCGTATTTGTTTCAAGCGGGTCTAATATAGGGTTTTGAACGCGATTTGTCAAGACCCTCTTTTACCAATTTTTTACCTTTTTTCGCCGCCTCTTGCCCTGCCTTTTGCACTAAGATCAAGTTATACAAACTTATGTGAAAAAGGGAGGCTGTTTGGCGGGGAGGCGATGTCCTTTTCGGACAACTTGGTAAGCTTAAAAAAGACCCACATTTGAGGGGTTAATTTCCCTCACGTCTCTGTAATACGCCGACCCTTCAGGAAAGTTCCCGGCAGCAATTATATTTCTACTGGCCGGTTCCCTGTCTCTGCCCCAGATCGAATATCGAAATCCGGTCGTCCGCAGTTGCAGGAGGCTCCACGCCACAATGGCTCGCGCCATTGCTTCACTCATGGACTTATATATACTTTCCCCTCCAGACGGAGGTTCCAGAGCGGAGCCAATATAGGGTTTTTGAATGACAACTCCAAGAAGTCTTGCATTTGGGAGGGCTTTTGCTAACTTGTTGATATGAAGTGCTTAATTCTTTTCCTTGGGCTGTTATTGCCCTTATTGGGCCTCGCCCGCCAAGTTCAGACCTTGGCGCTGCCCGAGAGTCCTCGCATTATCGGCATGGCCGGCGCCTTCGTGGCGGTGGCCGATGATCCGACCGCCGGATTCCTGAATCCCAGCGGGCTGCGAACCCTCACGCAAGTCGGATATGACCTCTTCTATGGTTCGGTGACCCACGCCGGACCCGATCAGATGGGTGTCGCCCTCTCCAATCCCGGTTCGGATAAGGGACAGGCCTTCGGTATGGGAATGTGGACGCAGGGCTGGACCGAGAAACGCCAACCGGTCTATTATGTTCCTTACACAGGTACAAGTCTCGACGTCACCTCCACTACCCATTTCGGGCTGGTGATGCGCCTGCCTTATGTATCCTCCAATATCGCCGGAGTAAGCGGTGGTTGGAAGACCATCGGCGATGTGACCTTTTTGCAGACCTTCGAAAGTTTTCGCGCCGGCGCGTCCATCGAACGCGCGTTCGGCGGCGGAAGCGACCTTGTTCCACGGCGTCTGCGGGTGGGAGGAGCCTTTCTCTCGCCCTCTTCGGGAGTGGTGATTGCCTATGAATGGCGGGGCAACGAAACGGGCAAGAACTTCAATTTCCACTACGGTACATCCCATTATGGGGCGGAGGTTCCGCTGGGCGGCTACGGCATCGTGCGCGGAGGGTACATCGCAGGAGCGCAGCACCGCATCGCACTGGGCGCGGCCGTAGGCAATATGAAGGCCGGAATGCGGGTGGAAGGTGGCTGGGAACTCCCGGCGACAAAGCACGGTGAGACCCGTTGGGTACTGGGAATCGGTTATCGCATATAGAACTACTGAATAAGGACAACGACCATGTTGATCCGGAGACTGCCGGCCCTGTCGGCGCTGGCGCTACTGCTGATGGTCTGTACCGCACATGCCGCGGATGATACCGCGCGTTACTGGGTCTATCTCCGCGACAAAGGGCTCTCCCCCGCCGAGCGGCAGTTGGCCCTGCAGCAGGCAGAACAGACTCTCACTCCGCGCGCGCTTGCGCGGCGGATCAAGAATCATGTTCCGCTGGCCGATAACTATGATCTTCCGGTCAGCGCCCGCTATGTGGAGCAGATACGGTCTACGGGCGCACGAATCCGCACGGTGAGCCCGTGGCTGAATGCCGTCAGCATTGAGGCGACGCCCCAACAGTTTGCCGCAATCCGGGAAATGGACGGCGTGCAGACCCTCGAGCAGTTCCATCTGCGAAAGACCGGCATGAATGAGCATCCGACGCGCGCGCAAGGGACGCTTGATGATCCGAATTACGGGCTTTCGCTGCATCAATACGCAATGTCGCATATTCCGGAGTTGCATCACCGCGGGCTCTCCGGACGTGGCGTCCTGATCTGCTTCCTCGATACCGGCTACGAACTGTATCACCGCGCCTTTGATAGTCTGCACGTCGTGGCAAAGTACGATTTTATTCACCGCGACACTACCGTTCAAGATGTGGCCGGCGAAGACAGCGCAGGACAAAGCGGCCACGGCACGGGAACACTGTCGGTGTGCGGCGGCTATCGCGACAGCATGCTGGTGGGTCCGGCCTTCGGCGCCGATTTTCTCTGCGCCAAAACCGAATGGGTGCCGACGGAGACGCACGCTGAAGAAGATTACTATGTGGAGGCGCTGCACTGGGCGGACAGCCTGGGCGCGGATATCACCTCGTCAAGCCTCGGCTACATCGGCGAAGCACCGGATTTCTGGTACCCGTTTCCTGACCTGAACGGCCATACCGCCACCACCACGCGCGGTCTCGAAGTCGCCGCGGCGCACGGAATATTGTGCGTCACCGCCGCCGGCAATGAACGGTTTTCCTCCTGGAATCATATCGTCACGCCGGCGGACGCGGATTCGATTCTGGCAGTCGGCGCGGTGGACACCACGGGGGAAATCGCCGGGTTTTCCTCGCCCGGTCCGACCGGAGATGGCCGCATCAAACCGGACATTTCCGCGCAGGGAACATGGGTACTGTGGGCAGAGGCCCACACGCAGGACAACTACGGCTTTGCCGCGGGAACATCTTTGTCGACACCGATTGTCTCCGGCGCAGCGGCGCTGATTATGGAAGCGCATCCGACATGGACGGCGCAGATGGTGCGCCATGCGATGATGCAAACCGCCTCCATGGCCGATAGCGCGAATAATGATTTCGGCTGGGGAATCATGAATGCCCTCGCCGCGGCGGATTACATCTTCGATGCGGTTCCCGTCACGCCCAATCCCGTTCCGAACTCGCCGGTGCTTCTGTCCACCTATCCCAATCCGGTCAATGGCACGGCGACACTCACGCTCACGCTGCCCAGCAACGGCAGCGGCAGACTAACCGTCTATGATGTTCTCGGACGCGAGGCGTTCACCTGGCCGCAAACAAAATGGGCTGCCGGAGAGCAGCACCTTGCCTTGAATACCGAAGGCTTTACGACAGGAATTTACTTCGTAAGATTCGAAGGAACGGCAGGACACGCCATTCAGAAAATGGTCATTCTGAAATAGCGCCAAGAGCAAAAAGCCAAAACGAGAAGGTTCCCGTTTTGGCTTTTAAGTTTTTTGACTTTTGGCTTCAGTAGCCTTTCGCCCGGTCTACCACATGCAGCAGCGGCTTGCCGTTTGCAAAGCGCTCGAGGTTCTGGAGGAAGAGGTCATGCACGCGCTGAGTGTATTCCGGAAAGTTGCCGGAGATGTGCGGTGTCATCACCAGATTGGGAATGGCAAAGAGAGGCGACTCGGCAGGGAGCGGCTCCTCGGCAAAAACGTCCAGCGCGGCGTAAGCTAAGGGACCATTCCGCAACACCTCCATCAGCGCGGCTTCGTCGGTGACTTTGCCCCGCGCGAGGTTCACCAGAATCGATCCGGGTTTCATGCGCTGCAGCATGTCCCGGTTGAAGAGGTTCTCCGTTTCCGGCGTAAGCGGTGTCGCGATGACTACGATGTCGAAGTAACGAAGGATTTCGGGCAACTTCCGCGTGGTATGCAGGGGGATAGCCGCAGGCCGGAAACGGGAGACGATGCCTTCGCAGGCCACACCCAAAGCCAGCAGCTTCTGTGCGACGGCCTTGCCAATTTCTCCGTAGCCGACGATCAACGCCTTCTTGCCTTCGATCAGAAAACGGCTGGTGACGATGGGGTCCTTGTGCCGCTTCCAGTCGTGATCGGCGCGCCAGGCCTCCACTTCGGCGAGACGCTGCGAAATGTAGAGCAGCATGGCGAGGGTCCACTCGGACATGTACTGCCCGTGAATGCCGCTGGAATTGGTGAGCACCGCGCCGCGTTCAAGAAACGCCGGGAAGAAGCACTGCTCCACTCCCGCGTCGCCCACGTGCACCCAGCGAAGATTCGGCGCCGCGTGAACCAGCGCCTCTACAAACCGCTGGCGGTACGTGAGCAGAATCTGGGCCTCGCGCAGATCGGCCATGGCAGAGGCTTCGTCGCGGGAAAAATGCAGATTGTGCGGGCGGCCACTCAAGACCCTCTCTACCCCGCTCTTCAATTCCGCCTGCCGTTCGGGATTCTGTGACGCAAACGAGACGATGGTGATCGTCTCGTTCTCTCTAACTGTATGGGACACGGATTATCCTTTGACACTTGCTGAACAACGTGTAACGCGCCGGACGTGGGTTCCACGCGGGCTCTGGCCGCTCTGGGCAGCCGGATTGATTTCCACCGCCGGGGATTCCCTGCACCAGGTGGCGATCATGTGGCTGATCTATGAGCTGACCGGCTCCAAGATCGCCACGGGACTGATTGGCATGGCGCAGTATCTGCCGTCGGTGATCTTCGGCGTTTTCGCCGGCGCGCTGGTGGACCGCATGGATCGCAAGCGCGTGATGATCTTCTCCGATGCCGCGCGGGTGGCGCTGGTGGCCTTGATTCCTACGCTCTATCTGATGGGCATGATGACCGGCATGCTGCTCGGGCTGCTGGCCTTCTGCATTGCACTCTTCACCACCCTGTTTTACCCCGCGCGAGAGTCGGTGATTCCGCAGGTCGTGGAGCACGAAGACCTCACTCGCTCCAGTTCCCTCTTGCAGGGTTCCTATGGCTTTGCCTATTTTGTCGGCCCGGTCATGGCGGCGGCGATGCTCCCGTGGGCAAAAATCAGCGGCTTATTCTACGGCGACGCGATAACCTTTTTCGTGTCGCTGCTTTTTTTGTTGAAGCTGCGTCCTCGTCCGCTCGAAGTGACAACGGCTCCCAAGCTTGCACCATTGCAGACCGTGCGCGAAGGGCTGTCGTATGCTCATCAGCATGGTTTGATTCGCGGCCTGCTGTGGATTACCGCAGTGGATAATCTGTTTATCATGGGTCCCGCGCTGGTCGGCGCGCCGCTGTATGTGCGGCTGCATTTGGGACTCGGCGCGGGTGCGTATGCCGCTACCGAGGGAGCTTTCGCATTGGGCATGGTCGCGGGGAGTTTTCTTGTGCACCGCTACGCCTCCCGGTTTCCACGCGGCAAGTTGCTGCTGTGCGCCATCATCTGGGACGGCATCACCTTTGTGCCGTTTTATTTCACCGACACGCTCACCTCAACGATGATCTGGTGGTTCATCCACAGCATCGGCATCCCCTTCATCCTCGTCCCCCGCGCCACGCTGATTCAGACCGAAGTCCCCGCTCATTTGCAGGGTCGGATCTTCAGCCTCGTCAATCTCACCGTCGTCGGCCTCTCCGCCATCAGTTGCTCCCTCACCGGCTTCGCCACCGAACTGATCTCCACCGAAGCCCTCTTCGCCGTCATCGGCGTGAGTGCTGCGGTTGTAGGCGGGATTGGCTGGGCGATTGGAGACTTGCGGAGAGCGGCCTAAGCTCCCTTGCTCTCCTGCTGCACCGCATCTTTGTACACATACCGCCTTATCTTCCTTGTGGAGGTCTTCTCGAATTCGGTGGGGTGAATCTGCCATTGGCGAATTTTGCGGTAGGGTGGAACGGACTGGTTGTAATCGTCTACGGCCTTTTTCAGTTCCGCGTTGACATCCACCTCGTTGCCGCGCTCGCGCTCGCCGTCCACATAGGTCTGATCCACCACCAGCAGCGCAGCCAGTTCCTCTCCCCCGCCCCTGCTGCGCTCGAAGCCGATCACCAGCGATTCTAACACGCATGGGCACATGTTGAGCACAGCCTCAATCTCTTCGGGATAGACATTCTTTCCGCCGCCGGTGACGATGATGTTCTTGATCCGGCCCGTGATGAACAGATAGCCGTCGCGGTCAAGGTACCCGGCATCTCCCGTGTGAAACCAGCCGCCTTCCATGACGTGGGCTGTGGCTTCGGGATTCTCGAAATAGCCGCGCATCACCAAGTCGCCGCGCACACAGATTTCCCCGATTCCGCTGGAGTCGGGGTTGTCTATTTTGACCTCCACCCCCGGCAGGGCAATGCCCACCGAACCGATGCGGTTTTGCCACGGGGGATTCACTGTCGCCACGGGGCTGGTCTCCGTCAGGCCATAGCCTTGCAGCAGCAGAAAGCCGAGATGCTCAAAGAAGCGGTTGACTTCGGGACGCAGCGCGGCGCCGCCGGAAATCATGCGGCGGATGCTGTGCAAACTGGCCTTCTCGCGCAAGCCACGGAAGATCACCGATCCGGCGTTCAGTCCAAGTTTGTGCAAGCCCCCCGAAAGTGCGTAGACTGTACGGAATGCCATGCGCTTGTGCCGTGGAGCATCCAGAATGGCGCGGCGGATGCCGATCATCAGATTTTCCAGAACCTGTGGCACACACACCAGCATGGTGACCCGCGCGATGCGGATGTCATCGAGAATGTCGCGCGATTTGTAGCTGGTGGCAAAGGTCGCCCGCGCCCCCAGCGCCAGCGATCCGAGCATGTTGACGGTCGCCGAGTAGGTGTGGTGCAGCGGCAATAGCAGATGGAAATTGTCATCCGGCGCGAGGATCTCCGCATTCACAATCCCCTGCACGTCAGAACAGAGATTGAGATGGGTGAGCATCACCCCCTTGGAAAAACCGGTCGTCCCCGAGGTGAAGATAATCACCGCCAAATCGTCGGGCTTGGCTTTGGGCAATTGCAGCCAGTGGCCGTCTTTGCCGTCGGAAACTTCCACCTCCAACGGCTCATCGATCAGCAGTGTGTCCAAAGGAACCGCTCCGGTTTCGCTCTGAACCTGCTCGACGGCATCGAGAAACTTGCGGGTGGTAATCAGCAGCAGGGCATTGGCCATGCGCAGCACCGACGCGATTTCGGTCGGCGACATCAGGGAATCTATAGGCACAACGACTCCGCCGGCCAGCAGGATTCCGAAATAGGCAGTCACCCATCCCGGACGGTTCTCGGCAAGCAGGGCCACACGGTCACCCGGATGGATGCTACGCGCGATGAGGCGTTGGGCCAAGGATTCGGATTGCAGCGCCACCTCGCGATAAGTGAGGGCATTCAGACTGTTGCCGACGCGAATCTGCAGATAGGGTCTATCGGGCCAGGTCTGCTTGGCGTGGGCTAACAGACCGGTAATGGTTTTGGGAATTCGCCAGGCGGATGTAGGAAAGGAATGCATCAGCTCACACCATCAAGAATTGGTTTCTTCGACCACCACAGGCGCGGTCACGACGCCGGCATCGGAACGAGCCTCGCCGATATGGTTTAACCACAGGATTCCGGCGCCGACCATCAGCAAGGATAGCGCCACGGCCCACCACGGAAGAAGCTGCGCGGTTTCCGAATCCAGCCACGTCAGTTTGGCAATCCACGCCTGATTCTTTTCTACAAGGAAAGACAGCGCGTTATTAGTAGCATGCGCCAGCATGGCCGGAAAGATTGACCCGGTACGGATCACGATGAACCCCAGCAGAACCCCGAGAAACGTGGTGGCCAGAAAGCGGTAGGGATCCATGTGCAACAGGCCAAAGGCCACGGCGGTTACAATGACCGCGCCCCATTTGCCGAAGCGCGGGATGAAGGAATGCAGCAGAAAGCCGCGGCAAAGCAACTCTTCACAGATTCCGGGCAGCAGCGCCACAAAGAACAGCGCCGTTCTCAACGGCATCTTGTTCAGGTCATTGAAAAAATGGGTAAACTTCTCCAGCATCTCCTTGGGGAACGGCATGAACATGTTCTGCAACGACGCCAGTTCGATGGCAAAGATCCACGCTCCGAAAATCAGCAGCAGTGTCGCCGGCCACGCCATGGATGCGGGCTTCTTCAGCGCCAGCACGCGCTTCTGCTCATAGCCTCCGCGCCGCAAAATGAAGAGCGGCGGAATCAGCACCGCCATCTGCGTAATCAGCAGCATCCGCTGCACCCCCTGATCCGCCACGGCGCTGCTTAGCACGGTCAGCAGAATCAGTTCAACCGCGACCAGCAGAACCGCCGTTCCAGGAGAAGGAAACGGGCTGGGCAATATTCCACGACGGCGGCGGAAGGGCGACCAGCGCACGTCTTCCGCATGGCGGAAGAGCACCGCCTCCTGTTTGAACTGGCTGGTGGCCCAGGCGAGGGCGGCCACCGCCAGAAGCGACATGCTGCCAAAAGCCATCAACGTGTAGAGCCACGGGTAATTTCCCGCCATGAATTCTTTGATCAGCAAGGAGACATTGGCCACGGGAACAACAGCCAGCAGCGGCGACATTTCTGTACCCGGCAGCACCGACACAAAGGCGGGCAGAATGACCACGCTCATCAGCGGCGAGAGCATGCTGGTGCCTTCTTTATAGTTGCGGGCGCTCACCGCAATGGCAATAAACAGCGCCGCAAAAGCCACCGCCAGCGGGATAATCAGGGCCAGTGATAGGAGCAGCGACAGCGGCGAGATGGCGATGGTCGAGAATGCCGATGCGGCGGACTTGCCCGCAAAGTGCATCATGTAAAGTCCGGTCGCACCCATGCTGAGCAGATTGAGCATGGCCGTCGTAATAGCAATCACCATCACGGCGGCAAATTTTCCATAGACAATATCGGCGCGGCTCGCGGGGGAAACCAACAGCGTTTCCATCGTGCCACGCTCTTTTTCTCCGGCGGTCATGTCCACCGCGGGATAAAATGCGCCCATCAGCGTCATCAGAATCAGCATATAGCCGAGATACATTCCCAACATGTGCCCCTGCTGCTGCTGGGCCGTGGCGAGGTTGCGTTTGGAAATGGCGAAAGGCCGCAGCAAGGTAGTGTCTGCCGAAAGGGACACCAATCTTTGCGCTACCACAGATTGCCGGTAGTCGGAGAGAGTGCTTTCCAGCCGGTCGCGGGCACGCAGGGAAATATCCTTGGCATTGTTGTAACACAATTCCACCGTGGGAATTTTCCCGGCCGCAACCGAGTCGCCAAAGCCCGGCAGGATAATCAGCGCCGCGTCGATGTCCGCATTGACAATTTTCTCCTGCCAGCTCAGAGTGTCTGTGATCCGCACGCCGGATGTGCTCTCCACTTTCTGCGCCAGATCAACGGCGTTCTCCCGTCCGACAATCGCAATGCGCGAGGACTTCTGCTCCACTTTCCCCAATTGAAACATCAGCATCTGCATCATGCCGATGAACAGCAACGGGTACATGATCATCGGCAGCACGACCATGATGAACAGTGTGCGCCGGTCGCGGAGCATGTCCCGCAACTCTTTGAAGAAAATAGTTTTGGCGAGTTTCATCTGCATAGAGAAGGCACCTTAACGGTACGGATATTCACTGAATATACAAACGCTTGCTCAGGAAAGCAACCCGATCTAAACGCTGAAAATCTGAAACACTGAAGTTCCCCCTTTCTCAAAGAAAGAATCAGGAGGGGTCTCTTCTTTCAGCGTTTCAGCCTTTCAGCCTTTCAGATTTTTCTTCAAGCCTTCCCGCACTTCAGAGCGTCTTTGATTATCTTGCGATGGTCAAAGGCAATAACCTCGGGCAATTGATCTACCCGCCACCAGCGGGCATCGGCGGCATCATCTCCCGCTTTCACGTCGCCTGTGGCCGTGCCCAGATAGACCGCACCAAACGTGTGAAAGCGTGGATCGCGGTCAGGATCGGAATAAACACCGAGCAGTCGCAGGGATGTGGCTTTGAGTCCGGTCTCTTCCATCAGCTCGCGGGCAGCGGCGGTTTCGGCGGACTCTCCATAGTCCACAAAGCCACCCGGCAGAGCCCAGCCTTCCGGCGGATTCTTGCGATGAATCAGCAGCACGTGCCCCTCGCGGATAAGCACCACATCCACCGTAGGAAAAGGATTGCGGTACGTGGTGACCACGGTCCCGCAGTTCGGACAATTTACATTGAGTTCCAAAATAGTCTCCTGTTAAGACGTTTCCGCCAAGATATAGAACTCTCTTGATTTTTCAAACAGGATAGGCTACATTATAGTTAGCTTAACCCGATTTGACGGAGCCTCTATGTGGCGAGTTGCTCACCTGTTACTCTTACTCCTGTTTTGTTCTGCGCTTGCCTCTGCCCAGCCCTATGCGCCGCACGCCATCTGGTCACGGGAAGGAGCCGGGGATTCCTCCCTTTACGGCAGCCAGATTTTAGCCTTGGGTGATCAGAACGACGACGGCTTCAATGACTTCGCCGTCTATGCCTCCGGCTTGGGCTATGCCCCGCAAGGCAGCCCTAACGAGCCTAAAGTGGAGTTCTTCCACGGCGGCAACCCGCCCGACACAATTCCCTACATGGTGCGTGTCAAGGATCCGGCGACAGAGGTGGCGGTGCGAGGGGCACAGGCCGTCGGTGATCTGAATGGAGATGGATACACTGATTGGTTCATCTTCACCAGCTACCTCGGCGACAGCACCGCAGCGCACATTTACAAGATCTACTTCGGCGGGCCGGGACCGCATGAGGTACCCGATCTGGTTATTAGATCGCTTTCATGCGCTCCCATAGGCGATTTCAACGGCGATGGGTTTGATGATCTACTGCTGCTGGTAGATGCCGGATCGGGCATCCGAAGATCGCAGGCACTGGCCGGCGGCAACCCGATGGATACACTGCCCGACTGGACCCGCGCCCCCATTCTGTCGGTTCGTGGCACGAGGGACGTGAACGGCGATCACTTTTCGGATTTCATTTGCGATACCGGCTCATCCTATGGCCCTCCGCTCTTTCTTGGCGGTTCGAACCCCGACACTATACCAGCGTACATCTTCTCTAGCGTGGATGTATTTTCAGGGACTATTCTCTCCGACGTCAACGACGACGGGTACGACGAGGTAGCGCACGGTGAGACAGGTGGTGCATCCATCATTTGGGGAGCATCCATCATTGACACCTCAGCAACTTGGCGTTTGAACTTCCCCTGCTCAGGAGGTGGTCCGGGAGGAATCGTTTCAGCAGGAGACTTCAACCATGATGGCTTCCGTGACATTGTAATGGCCGCAGGGTACTGCGAGAACAATTATGCAGGCGTGTTGACACTCCACCTTGGCGGTCAATGGATCAATCCCACCCCTGTTTTTGTGATCTACGGCTGGACCGATCCGTTCAACCTCATTCACTTCAAGACCGCGGTCAATCTGGGGGACATCAACGGCGATCATATCGACGACTTAGCCATTGGCGCTAACGGCGGGATCGAATATGCCGCGCAGCGGGGAAAGGTGGTGATTCTGGGTGGCGATTCCGGCCTGCATGCCGCAGCCGATCCTGTCATCCTTCATCCTTCCGCCTTCAGCCTTTCCGTTTACCCCAATCCCTTCAATAGCAGCACCACCGTCGAACTATCACTTCCTGCCTATAGCAAGGAGGTAAATCTGGTCGTCTACAATCTTTTGGGACAAGCCGTGTCCCGTGCGGTCGCGCCGGTCAGCGCCGGAACAGTGCGCTACCGCTACGATGCATCCGCACTCGCAAGTGGCCTCTATCTGCTGCAGGTTTCCTCCGGGAGCCTCCAAACCACAACCAAACTGATGGTGCTCAAATAGTGTTTTTCTAATGTACTTTCCTGAGGAGGCTCCCATGCATCGCTTGATCTGGCGGTTTTCCTGCGTACTTCTTCCCGTCATTTTGCTTTATTGCGGTCACGGAGCGCAGGCCTTTGACATTGCCGTCTATTTTGACGCGCGCTCCGGCGTAAACTATCGCTGCCAAGTGTATGATTCCAGCTTCTGCTATTGGAACGAGCACGTCCCGCGCGCCACGGCCATCGGCAACATTGGACCTGCCAACGAACAACAGGTGTTCAACTGGTTCAGCGAGATGGGCGTAACCCACGTCATCCCCTATTACCCCTTTGCCGATGACTTTACAGCCGACTTCTGGCATAACCTCCACGGCATCAAAATCCTCAACTCCAGCTACCCGGCGGAGGCGTTCAAGTATCTCGAGGCACAAAACCGGGACATCATAGTGAGGGATGCGAACAACCAATATGTCCACAGCGATAACTGGAAATCACCAGTGGCAGATTCTACGTGTGGTGATTCGTTAGTTGTGCAGCGCCGATCTGCTTTGGGGGACACCATGTGGCAACCCCAGTCAGACTTGGGCGTCTGGGCCGGGTGGAACCGGCGGGAGGCGCTGCTTGGCTGGGATGTCTTCATGCCCATGCATTTCCGAATTACCTGCAATCTCGTCAAGAATGGTAATCCTCCGGGGTATCAGCAGATCGCCTCATTCTTGGATGGTGCGTGAAGACCGCGACACCAATGGTGATGGCACGATAGACTGGCATGGCTGGTGGCAGTATCCCGTCCAGGCCCTGACCGTGGACAGCTTTCGCAACGGACCGGACTCGTTGGACGTCATCAACTTTACCATTGATCCGCATCCGGGAGCGACTGGATCATACACACTCCTTGATGATCAGTTCAACACGACGGAAAATGACTCGGACAGGCACACGTTTGGAGGAGGATCCTTAGACGAAAATTCGGACCGGCATTATTTCAACGGCGGCTGGGGTGTGCCCGTGCGGATGTGCATCAACTATGCCGGAGACAATCAGACTTTTCAAATTTACGAAGTGCAGGTCTGGGATGAAGGCTATCACCGCCTCTTCTCCGCTCCGCCGGATACGATTAGCCACTACAGAAACGTCATTGCCAATGCCTTCCGGCAGCAGCGCGGCATCTACGGCGATACGGTCTTTGCAGGCTGGTACTATGACGAATGGCCGCAGGGACAGACCATGATCCAGACGGAACCCCTCAAGTCGTTTGTGAAGGTCAACCGCATTCTGCAAGACGCCGGTCTACCCACCCTGTGGACCAACGGTCAGGCCGGGTGGCCCGGCTGCAACGGCTGCCTGCGCAACGAGCTGTTCCAGCAGATGTCCGACCAATCCGTCTCGATGCCGGTGCATATGGATGAATTCTATCTCTACGGCGGCGGCAGGAGTTGTGATATCAACTTCCGGGATTTCTATACCAACCCCGAATCCGATTGCACCTATATTGTGTGGAGCGGTTGCCCCAATGATCGTGTACAAGGGACCAAATCCTTACAGTGCACGATTGACGAGCACCTCTGGGGCGACTCAATAATCATGCAAACCTATCCGATGCCGATGAATTCCGGATGGGCAGGCTTGCACCTCGGTCTGTTGGATCAGATCGCTTTCGTCCGAGAGGATCCGACCCGTAAGTTCTGGGCCATGATCCAAGGCGACGATGATGACCCCAACGACTCCACGTGTGAAGGCTGCTGGATCATCCGCCAGCCCACCCCCAACGAAGTGAAACTCTCCGCGTGGCTCGCCGTGGCCTGCGATGTTGACGGCATCCTATGGTATCCCGTGAACTTCGCGGCGGGATTGCTGCGCTGGAATCATCCGCGAGCAGACGAGTGCGGCGTTTCGAACAACCTTGCGCATACAACCTCTTCCGTGGACACCGCCTCGGATGGCAGATATTCGGCTGCCAAGAAGGCGGGCAATGACATCCTCGAGGTGGAGCGCACACTTGAGTCTCTGGAATTCGTCAAAACCTATGCGTCCCGCGCCTATGAAACCAATTACCCCAACGCCACCTATGCGGCTACGCAACCGGATACGCTGTCACGCTTCCCCAGCCTGCCGCTGCAAAACCGTTACGTGAGCCAGATTCAGGCCTTCGATTCGATCAATGGCGGCTGGTCGGAGACTCCCGAAGAGCATCCCTATGTGCAGGTGTCGCGCTTTCGCAATCCGCAGATCCCGCTCTACGACCCGCTGTGGGAAGACTACTGGTTCCTGATCGTCAACCGCCGGGCGCTGCCGGACGAAACCCGCAAAATCCGGCTGATCGTGCAGACCGCCCCGGCCTTCAACACCAACCCCTATTACATCCACCATACGCTCGGCGATATGACGGTCACGGATCAGTGCTGGAATACCCCCGGCTGCGAGCATCACATCGACGTGATTCTTGCCCCCGGAGAAGCCCAACTGGTGCACTTCTTTCGCGGGGATTTCGGCTGCGATTCCACCTACGCCCACATCCAGAATCTGACAGCCATCCCACCGGTTCGAATGCCATCCGGCTGGCGTGGGAAGCGGTCACCGAGTCGGACAGCGGCTACACCTTCGAAGTCGATAACTACTTTATCCGTGCCTCCACCTCTAACTTCGGCACCTACACACCCATCGGCCATACCACGGCCACAAGCTTTATCGATTCAGTGTTTGCCGTTCAGCCGCGCAATTTCTATCAGGTGCAGGCCTGCGGCAGAGTGATTCGAGAACCTGATCGACCGTAGCTTATATTCCCGACGTTGACAAAGAGTGTCTGCCATCCAGAAAAGGCGCACTTAGTCGTGCGCCCTTTCAGCGTTTCAGCTTTTCAGAATTTTCTTAGACCGTGGCCGTGCCGTGCTCGGAGTGGATGGCCCGGTGGTGAATGGGCTCGTTGTCGAATTCGTTCACGTTGATATGGATCGGCGGAATCTTAAAATCCTTCATGTGGAATTGCAGGCTGTCGCCCAGATCCTCGATGTGAATCCGCAGGCCCTGGAGTTTCTCTTTCAGCGCGTCCATCTGCTGCTGGTCGGGGACCAGCGTCAGCCCGCCAAGACTGTCATGCTCAAGGCGGAACAGGTCGCCGGTGTCGTTGTGCGACGTCTGCTCGCCGAGCGTCACCTTCAGCACCTCTTCCTTGCCTTCGCGCATCACCACAAAGTCGACCTGATCGCCGGGCTTGTGGTCATGGATCACGCGGCGCACGTCGCTCTCCCCTTCCACCGTCTTGCCATCGAGCCGGGTAATGACATCCCCCGCCTTCAGCCCCGCCTTCTCCGCCGGAGAACCCTTCATCACTTCATTGATCAGCGCACCTTTGTCCACCTTGAAGTAATTCGCCAGTCCGCTGCTCAAATCCTCGGTCAGCAGTCCGGCATAGGCCATCTTTTCGCCCGGCTTGGCCTGCCGCCAGTCCCACGGTTGACCTTCTGCGCGTCGTTCGAAATTCCAATTCATGTTGTGCGGCATCCAGCTCGTGACATCTTCGCGCTCGGCAAGCTTGATCTTGGCCGTGTGTTCCGTGCCGCCGCGCAAGTATGCCAGATCCACTTCATCACCGGGTTTCATTTTGGATATCTGGTTCCGGAATTCCTGTGGCCCGGTAACCGGCTTGCCGTTCAGGTTGGTGATGACATCGTTTTCCCGAAGCCCGGCTTCCTGAGCGGGTGAACTCGACGACACGCCTTCCACCAGCACGCCGCCCCCCGCCCCGCCCTTGACGCCATACTGCTGGGCCAGATCCGAAGTCAACTCACCCGGCACGATGCCGATGTAGGCTCTGGTCTGGCTCTTGTCCTTCTCCGCCGCCATGGCCACCAGCACCACTCCCAGCGCCAGAAGTCCGGTAACGAGGAGGACGAAACCCAACGTTCGCCGATTCATAATGTATTCTCCAAGACTTTCAAACCCTTGCTTTTACTGATGAAGTCCATTCGTTGTGCCATGTTACTCTTGGTACGATTTAGTGCCCCGCGGGTTCCAGAGTTTCCGCAAATAAATCCGTTCACCGCCCGGGATTCATTGCGATTCACCCTAAAAAATCCTATACTCTGCGGTTGCAGAATGACAAAGGAGAAACCGAAGCAATGCCCGCAGAAACCTGGAAAAGTGCCATCACCGACACCTCCGATGGCAAACTGGTTGTCCGAGGAGTCGAGATCACAGAGGCCATGGAACACTTCAGCTTTGGAGCGATGGTCTACTTGCTGTGGAAGGGCGTCCCTCCGACCAAGCCGGAGGCTCGGCTGATGGATGCTATTCTCGTATCTTCCGTAGATCATGGAACTACGCCCCCGTCCTCACTGGCCACCCGAGTCGTGATGAGCGGCGGAAATCCTATGAATGCCGCTGTAGCCGGTGGAATCCTGGCGATTGGCGATTCCCACGGCGGTGCGATTGAGGAATGTGCACGTCTGTTCCAAGACTGGTTGAAGACCCGCGATGAGATTCCCGACACCGCCCAACTGGCCGCCTTGATTGTTCAGGAATTTCAAGAAAAACAAAAACGTATCCCTGGATACGGCCATCGGATTTACAAACGCGACCCCCGCACACTCAAATTGATAGAGATCGCCGAGCGGGAAAAGTTGCGTGGCAAGGCGACCGATCTGGCGCTGGCCATTCAAGATGAGCTGGAAAAGCACTCCGGAGGCAAACCGCTTCCGCTAAATGTGGACGGGATCATCGCCGCCCTGATGAGCGACCTTGGCTTCCCCTACGGCTTGGGTAAGGGTTTCTTTATCCTGAGCCGCACGGCAGGACTGATCGCCCACGCGAACGAAGAGCGCACGCGCGAGAAACCGATGCGGCCCTTTGGACAGTCCAAGCCCGAATATGACGGACCGCGCGGCACGACTCTGCCGGATTAATTGCGGCTGCCGTCCCGCAACACAAATGCCTGAGCACATTTTTTGAGGTCTTTGCGCATGGATGCAGAGACCTCTTCCGTATCCGAATGTCTACCGAATGCTGAAACACCTTTTACTAACATATCTGAAGAACCGGGCAGACTTCTATAGCACGCTGCTGCCGCGCATTCCCCATGAAACACTGCGCGAACAGCTTGCGTCTGCGGTGCAGCCCGTGGTGGCGGACACAAAACTGATGGCAGCCGTGCAGGAGCTGACCCTCGAAGCCGACGCATTTTTGTCGACACTGGCGTTGAAGGACGTGCTCAAAAAGCCTGCCTTTGGACTTGCCTGGGGCAAAACAACCATTTCGATTGAAGAAGCGGTAGAGCGCAGCGAGCAGATCGAGGAGACCGGGGTAGTGCTGTATGACAATCTGCTTACAGCGTATCCGGATCTGGGGCCTGTGTTTCAGGATGAAGCGCAACAGCGCAAGGCGGCACTGCAGAATGTGCTGAACTTGGGGGATGATCTAAGATACCACAGGCGGCGCGCTTAGCGAACGATTCGCGGCGCGGTGTTTGCACTTCTGGACGATGCTATCTTTACTGTTGTCGTCGAATTGCAACCCATTGGACCCGTCACAGCAATGTCCGAACCGACTCCCGAAAGACGTGTACGGCTGGTCAGCCAGGGATACAATTCCTGGCGGGTTCAGGTGCTCTTCCCGGACACGGAGCTTTCCGCCGGTGAGATTTCCGACCGCCTGCGGGAGGTCAAGCAGGAACTGGCCAGCCAATTCGGCATTCCGGATGCCATGCTGGAATACAAGCAACTGCTGAGCAAGCAGGTGACGCGTCATGGGCTGCTGGTGCAGATGCAGATTACCAAGCAGGATGTGCCCTCGGGTGCGCCGGTCTTCCGCGCGCTGCCGCTGCAACTGGAAGACGGCACGCTGTTCTCGGACATGCGGATTGAGGCGACCTTCTTCCCATACGACGAATTCGAACGCACGCTGACACGGCAAGCGGTGGAAGTGCATTTGAAGAGCGGCGGGTTCGACACGGGCTGCATCAACTGGGATACCGTCACTCAAATTCTGCTGGAAATGGAAGAGCGGCTTTGTCCGGTCAAGGGTGTGGAGATTGGCCGGGGAACGCCGCCGGGCGTGGGGCAGAGTTCGCGTTTGACCTATGGCGTTCCGGCCTACCAGGAGCAGTTTCTCACATCCGCGTGGGTAGGGACGCGTCCCGTTGTGCGCGGAGAGTTTCTGGCGGAAGCGTCCACATCTACTGCGGGGCACAAGTGGGGACGAAATGTCTTCGGACGCGAGTTGGAACCGTGTCCGGGAATTTCTACGAGGCTGGTGGCCGGCACCGGTGTAAAGCTGGTGGCGCGCGAGACCCAGCTTATGGCTCTGCAGGACGGGCTGCTGGTGCTCGAACGCGCAGGCCATGACCGGCGCAGCCGCGACACCTGCGACCTGATTCCCTTGAAGCTCACGGCGTCTGTTCTGCCGCTGTCTACCATCCAGACCACCGAAGTGCTCAATCTGGATTTGACGGAACCGACGGCGATCTTCGGCAGCGTGGAACCCGGATCGCGCATTCGCAGCAAAGCCCCGCTCTACATTGAGGGGAATGTGGGTGAAGGTGCGGTGATTAAATGCTCGAAATCACTGCGCATTTCGGGCAGCGCCACCAAGGCCAACATCACCTCGGGATACCACCTGTGTATCAACGGTGACGCCCGGGCCTGCACTCTCCATGCGGAATACACCCTGCAGGTGGAAGGATGGGTAGCGGACTCTGCGTTGTCCGGCATGGACGTCATTGTCAACGAGATTATCGGCGGCAGCGTCGATGCGTTGCGGCAGACGTCCATCCAGCACACCAATGATACGGGTGGTATGGCCGCGACCATCCGCATCAATTTGAACAAGTATCTCTCCAACCGCCAGGCAACAGGGCAAGAAGTCCTGGTGGAGTTGCGGGACTACATGCAGCAGATCGTCGACCTATTCGGGCCGGAGATTGCAGCGGGAGTCAAGGAAGGCACGGCGCAGCGGCAGATGTTGAAGTGGCTGCAGCAGCAGAAGGCCGCCGGAGCGCCGAACTATACCCACGCCGAAATGCAGGAACTGCGAACGGTCATGGAGATGATTCCGCAGATTCAGGAGCAGGTCAAAGCCATTGGCGCGGAGCTGCGCGACATCACCACTCAGCTCGCGCAGGAGACGTCGAAAGCTGACGCCGGGAGTACAGAGGCGAACTGACCGAAGGCTGCGGCGGATGTTCGATTCCTTCCCCATTTTCAGAATTTTCCATTCCCATCTATTCGTCTGGTGTGAGCGTTCCTCGAGGAGTACTCATGGTCGTTCTTCGTTCGTTTGTAATGTGGGTCATTGCCGTACTGTTCCTGACCTGCACAGTGGCGTGGGCAACATCACGGGATGTATTGCCGCAGACATCCCATGGATTGACCGTTACCGCCACGCGCTCGGATGCGAGCGGGGCCACGCTGGTGGTGCGCTCCAACGGCCAAACGGAGATGGGCGAGGCTGACCGGCCCTTCAGCAGTGGAGTGCTCTGGGCTCTGCCCGGGGGAACCGGCGAGGTGCAGATTACTGTAGGAACAGCTCAGTGGCGGGCGGTAAATGCCGGTGAAGTACCGGACTCGATTGCCACGCAGGTGCTGTCGGATCCCAAACCGCTGGTAAGAGCTTCAGCGGTGATGACGATGCGCGGGATGAACTTCACCAGTCTGGCGATTAACGCGCTTCAGCCATCGGATGACGGGCAAAGCCTGCGGGTTTGCGAGCAATGCGATTTCGACGTTCGGTATGTGGGCAATGGCCGTCCGTTGGAGACCCGCAAGCTCTCCCGCAGCTTCTACGATCTGGCGCGCGGTGTGGCGGCGAATCTCGATGAAGTGGTTCCGGAGCCGGAAGCAAAGCCCGAAGCGTATCTGATTATCACACCTCCGGCGTATGTGGGCGCGGCCTTAAGCAGTTTTGTCAACTGGAAACGCGCAAGGGGACACACCGTCCGAGTCGCAACCACGGACCAGACGGGGACCACCAATCAGCAGATCAAGTCCTATATCCAGAATGCGTACAACACTCTCGAGGAGCCGCCTGTCTTTGTGATGCTGATCGGTGATGTGGATGGCACAAGTCCGCTGGCCTCGTGGCTGGTGCCGGGGTTCTATCACCCGTGGAATGTTTCCGATCATCCCTATACTCTGCTCGACGGCACCGATTGGCTGCCGGATGTGTTCATCGGGCGGCTTTCTGTAGACAGCGGGCAGGAATTTCAGACCGTGATCAACAAGTGTGTCAGCTATGAAAGCCAGCCGTACCAGCCGCAGGGCGCGTGGCGTTCGCGGCTGCTGATTACGGGCGTACGCAGTTCGCCATCCTTTTACCCCACGTACAACTCTTCCTGGCCGACCTTGCAGTGGATCGGGCGGCAGTTTCTGGAACATGGGTACACGGAATTGGATTCCGTTCCTGCTCCTCCGGGAAACGCATCGCAAATCAGCTCCGCCATTAATGCCGGGGTGAGCTTTGTGGCTTATCGCGGTTTCGGGGCGCCGGATGCATGGGATTTTCCCTACTATGCCGTCTCCAATGTTACGGCGTTGACCAACGGCCAAATGCTGCCGGTGGTGACGAGCATTGTCTGCGGCGGAGGCGCGTTCGACAGCAGCGTCGATCCTTGTCTCGGCGAAGCATTTTTGCGCGCGGGGACGCCGACCAATCCGCGCGGCGCTATCGGATTTATCGGCCCCTCCGAACTGGACACCAAGACGCGCTGGAATAATACCAACGTTGCGGGGATTTACGAAGGCATCATTTTCGAGAATGTGCAGACGCTGGGCGCGGCCATGCTGCGCGGTAAGCTCGAGCTCATGCGCGAGTTTCCCAACAATGTGGACAATCAGAACGCAGACCCGAACCGCTCGGTCTCCTTCTATTTCTACTGTTACAACCTGCTGGGCGACCCGGGGCTGACCTTCTTTGTAGGTCCGGCGCGCAACTTGACGGCGACGCTGCCGGATACGCTTCCCGCGGGAACGCCCACACTAAGCTTTCAAGCAGCCGAAGACGGCGAGCCTCTTGCCGGGGCGTGGGCGACGGTGAAGACCGTGGACAGTGTCTTCAGCCGCGCGGTCAGCGATTCGGCGGGGAATGTCATACTCACGCTGCCGCAAACCACAAGTGGCGACGTGCAGGTGACGCTGACCAAGCCGCGTTACGAACCTCACCTATACACGCTGAACATTTCCCCACGCGCGTCCAGTGTGGCGTCACGTGCCTTGCTGCTGGTAGACAATGGCACGCACGGATCGACAGGCAACGGCGACGGTATACCGGACGCGGGCGAGCGCCTTGCCTTTGCTGTGGTGCTGCACAACTACGGCACGGTGTCATTCAGCGCAGGGACATTGTCCTTTGTGTCACAGAGCACGGCGGTGTCCGTTGTGGACAACAGCGTGCCGATTCCTGCCCTTGCGCCGGGAGCGGAGAGTGATACGTTGTTTCTGACCGCAGATGTGGCGGTTTCCTGCGGAGATGGACAGACCGGCAGATTGACATGGTCCATCAATCCGGGGAATTTCACCTGGGACACGCCGCTGGATATTCATGCGCCGCATATGAGTGTGACCACGGTACGGACGGATGGCGTGGACGGCAATCCAGCGCCAAACAGCACCGCGCGTGTTGCGCTCGGTCTGACCAATCTGGGGCGGAGCACGCTTCCCGCGTCCACCGTGGTTTTGCGCTCCCGCGACCCGCGGCTGACCGTTACGGACAGTAGTGTGAGTTACTCGATGATTCTTCCGGGGCAGACGGTCCTGCCCGTGGGGCAGGGATTTCAGGTGCATACCGGAGCCTTCTATCCGGGCGACTGGGCACAGACGGATGTGATCGCCAGCGGAGGCGGCATCAGTTCTCCCGTCTCCTTTGCGTTGCCCATCGGCAATTTGCAGGGCTCCGATCCGTCCCACCCGGATGGCTACGGTTACCGGGCCTTCCAGAGTTCGGATACTGGATATGCCGAAGCGCCTGCCTATGCGTGGATGGAAATCGATCCGTCGCGCGGGGGCCCGGGAACCGTGCTGAATATTCCCGATGGCGGAGGCGGGCAGGATACAACCGTGCGCATTGCGCTGCCCTTTGATTTCTCTTTCTACGGCGTCAGCTATGACCATCTCTCGGTGTGCTCCAACGGCTTCGTGTCGTTTGGCCTCACCAGCGCAAGCTTCTTCCGCAACTATTCGCTGCCCGCGATTGCCTCCCCGGATAATATGGTCTGCGTCTTCTGGGACGACCTTGCCATGATCGGCTCGGGACACGTGTGCACCTATAACGACGTGGAAGGCGGCCGGTTTGTGATCGAGTGGAGTCACGTCACCAATGAGTTCGACAACACGGAAGAGACATTCCAGCTCATGCTGTATGACACCTCCTGCTGGCGGACGCGCACCGGCGACGGCGACCTGCTGATGCAATACCAGAACTTCAATAACGCGGACTCCTGGGACAACTATTCCACCATCGGGATTCAGGATAAGGGTCAGGGATACGCGCTGCAACTGACGTACGCCAATCAGTGGTCGCCGGGAATGTCGCTGATCCGGTCTCAGCACGCGATCCTGGTAACCACGGGCCGCCCTCAGGGGGTCGGATACTTCGGTTATGCCGGCAACGTGGTAGACGATGATTCGCTGAACGGCTCGCAGGGTAACCATAACGGCGTGCCGCAAAACGGCGAGACGATTCAATTGTCCATCCGGCTGCAGAATACGGGCGCTTCCACGGCGACAGCCCAAAGCGGAACGCTGCGGTCAACGGATCCGTATGTGCTGAGACTGGATTCGGCGCTTACCTTTCCCCCCATCGCTCCCGGCGATACGGCTGTCAGCAACGCGGTTCGGGTGAGACTGTTGCCCAGTGCGCCCGACGGACATGTGAGCAACTTTGCGGTGCGGTTTTCCGGCGACGCCACTCCCTGTATGGTACTGCCTGCACTGCGGATTTCCGGCCCGGCGCTGGCGGGGATGCCCCCCCTGATGGATGACGACTCCGTGGGCGCCAGCCGCGGCAACAACAATCATGAGTTCAATCCCGGCGAGACCATTGAGTTGACTCCGGGCGCGTCCAACACGGGCGGCAATCTGGGACTTGGCGTTCGCGCGGTTCTGCGCTATAGCGGCAACCGGATTACGATTCTCGATTCGGTGGCCTATTTCGGGACCGTGCCGCAGGACTCTCTGCGCTACGCCACCGACTCTTTTGTGTTCAGGGTTTCGCAGGTGATCAGTGACGGCGAACCGTTTGTGTTGCAGATTGTGCTGACTGACAGTTTCGGAACCGCGTGGCCTTATTCAGTAAATTACCTTGCCATGCGGCCCGGTCTGGCTCTGGACGGCCTACGCATTGCCGACCCGGCACCTGGCGGAAACGGCGACGGTCACCTGAATCTTGGTGAACAGGGTGAAATTTATCCCCGCATCATCAATAACGGCCTGGGTCAGGCCACCAATGTGACCGTGCGGCTGCGGTCGCTTGATTCCCTCTTCACGTTGCTGGATTCCACCGTCTACCTCGGCACCATTTCCGGCAATTCAACACGGGAATCCGCTGCACCCATTCGAGTGTCCGTCTCGCCCAATGGCAGCGAGCCCCGCAACGTTCCCATTGACGTTACGATTCTCTCCGGTTCTGTGCAGTCGACAGAGCAGACCGTCGTCATGATTGGCCGGGCAGCGTTGTTTGATGACTTCGAAACCAGCACCGCCTATTGGTCTGTCTACGGGACACCTTCCATCTGGCATGTCCAGAACCGGGAATCTTACTCGCCGACGCATGCTTTCTATTGCGGCAGCGAGACCACGCACCTGTATTCCGATGGCGCGGATACCTATTTGCGATCACCGGCCTTCACTTTTTCCGGAACCGGTGCCTTGATCTTCCGGACGCGCTATACTATGGCGGATGCTGCCGATGTTTGCCACGTTCAGCTTCAGACAGGTCCGTCCACCTATCAGATGCTGACCCAGTTCAGCGGGACCTCGGACGGCTGGGAAGAGAGGCGTATCTCCCTCTCCGGCTTGCCGGCGTATGATGGAGCCCAGTTGCGGTTCTGGTTCTCCTCGGATGCCCAAGGGCAGGCCGAGGGTTGGTATATTGATGATGTTGTGGTGCTGGAGGAAGATCTGCCCGTATCCGACACCCCGACCGCTCTTCAACCGGAGCGTTTCGAACTGGCTCAGAACTTCCCGAATCCCTTCAACGATCAGACCACGATTCAGTACAGCGTACCTCGGGCCTCGCGAGTCAAGCTCACCCTCTACGATTTGGAGGGACGTAAGGTCGCAACGTTGGTGGACGAGGTCAAGCCTGCGGGGATGTACCATCTTTCGTGGCGACCCATCGGATTGGCATCGGGAGTGTACTTTGTGCGATTGGACGCGCCGGATGTTCACCTGACCGGGAAAATTGCCTACTTGAAGTAGGAATTCGCCGCGCAGATTTTCCGTGAATTCTCGTGCGATCATGTGAGACATACGCTCTCCATCGAAGCTGCTCCTGTGTATTCAGGAGCAGCTTTGCTATATGTACTATCCTGAGCCTAATGGCTCAATCTATCTCATTCACCGCCTACTATTCTACTAAGTATATCCATTGGGAAGTATCTTGCACACGTTATCATTTAAGGCTTGCTTTCAGGCGGAAACTGAATTACTTTGAGCAAGAAATTATCTAATGGTAAGAACCGCACTTCGGATCTGCGGGCACACGTTTTTGTAAGCTTTCACAAACGACCGCATGTCCTTGGAAACGGAAGAATTACTGAGTCGTCAGCAGGCGATAGCCCGAGTCACAGGGGCAATTGCGCATGAGTTGAATAATCCGTTGCAGGGTGTGTTAGCCTTGGTAACGGTGTGCAAGAGCGAAGCGGACAGGGGTACGCGGGAACGTTTAGAGCAAGTTCACGGCGGGCTGGTCCGGCTATCCCAGATTGTTCAAAGTTTGTCGGCGGTTTATGAGAATCTGCCACGTGAAGCCGAAACGATTTCGGTGGAGAGCTTTGCAGAGCTTCTGCGGGCTTCGTTCGCAGAGCGGTCGATTCACACGAAGGTAACCATCACGGCCCCGCGTGAAGTGCGTTTTCACGCGCTGGTGCCGGAGACGGTGCGGTTGGTTAGAGAGGCCTTTTCGCTGCCGGTTCCGACGGGCGGCAGCGTACACATACGCTTGGATTTGACGGATGGCCGTGTGGCACTCATCTGTGAGCGGGAATCGTCGGACACGGCTGAATCGTGGGGTGGCATTACGGACCACCCAGTATGTTCCGGTCTTGCAGTGATTATTGATGAAATGACAAGGCTTGCCGGCGGCGAACCCGATTTCAGGTTTGACCATGCATCTCTGTGCGGCATCCGGCTTTGCTTTCGAATTCGGATGAATTAGTGGAGAATAAGATGAGTAGTGGACACAAAGTTTTGCTGGTGGATGACGATCCGCTGGTTTTAGCGGGCTTCAAGGAAATTTTAGCGCGCGCCGGGTACGTGGTTACCCCGGTATTTTCAGGGCGGGAAGCTCTGGAGAAGATCGAAGCCGAGTCCTTCGACGTCATTCTCACCGATCTGCTCATGCCGCGTGTCAGCGGCCTCGACGTAGTCCGGTTTGCCGCCGAAAAGAACTCCGACGCCGTCGTGATTGTGGTCACGGGCTATGCGTCGGTCCGCTCCGCCGTGGAAGCACTCCGCCTCGGGGCGCACGATTATCTGATCAAGCCGTGTGATGAGCACGAACTGTTATTCCGCGTCAAAATGGGCATCGAGCGCACGCAGCTCCGGCGCGAACTTCGCACCAAGGAACTGGACGCGGAGAAGATGCAGGCCATCGCCCAGACGGCGGTGACGGTGAATGATCAGATCAATACTCCGCTGAATGTCATCCTCAACAGCATCGAGCTGATCCGCCTGAAACTGATGGCGGGCTCGGATGAAGTAGACCAGCCCCTCGATTTCATTGGCCAGGAAGTCGGGAAGATCAAGACGGTGATTCAGCGGCTGGCCAAGATTGTGGATCCGAAGATAAAGGAATATTCCAGCGGTTCGATTTACATGGTGGATGTGGACGGCAGCGACTCCAAGGTTGCCCGGCCGCAGGCTGCCGCGCCGAACAAGATCCGAATTCTGGTGGTGGACGATGAACAGTTCATGGTCCATACGCTCGCCAAGATTCTGGAGACGCTGGGGTATGATGTGGTTTGTGCGTTCGGGGGACGTGAAGCCTACCGCGTGTGCCTTGCGGAAAAGGTGGATCTGGTGGTATCGGATTTGCACATGCCAGATATGAGCGGACTTGAACTATTGACGTCGATCAAAACCCATGACCCGTTAATCCCTGTAATTCTTGTTACAGGCTATGGGATAGATCGTGCCAAGGAGTCCGCAGGCAAGTGGAAGGCGGATGGGTTCCTCGGAAAACCTTTCCGGATTACTGAGCTTCAGAGTCTGATTGAGACCACTCTCGCCGCTCCGCCTTCCGGCTCGTCCCGAGCCGCCGATTCCATGTCTATAGCGGTATCCTCACGAGGAATTGCATGAACGATGACCTTGAGACGGTGAAACCGTCTCCGGCTGCCACAGGACGTGACAATGGTCACATTAAGCCGTGCAGTCGACGACTTCTGGTAGTGGACGACGAAGAGATTATCTGTCAGATCGTCCAGGGCTTTATGGGGGTGGAGGGCTGGGAAGTGGATTCCGTCCGCGATGTGGCGGAAGCCTACCGGGTCCTGCAGGAACAGTCTTACGCTGTGATTCTTTGCGATGTTCACCTGCCGGGCAACAGCACCGAACTGCTCAAGCACATCAAGTGCCAGTGCGGTGCGACCCAGGTGATCATGTTCACCGGTGATCCTACGATCAGCACGGCGCGGGAGGCGCTCCAGCACGGGGCGTACGAATATGTTCCCAAACCCTGCCGCCGCGAGGAGCTGGTGCATATTGTCGCGCGCGCCTACGAAAAATACTCGCTCCTTACAGAGCAGACCCGGCTGACGGCGGAAAACGAAGCTTACCGGCGGCGCCTCGAGGAACTCGTCGAGAAGCGCACGGAGCAGCTCCGTCAGAGTGAATTGCGTTACCGCGCCATTTTCAACCGCGCGGTGGACGCTATTTTTTTGGTGGACGCCGCCACGGGGACGATCTGTGATCACAACATTGCCGCCACGCGGCTGCTCAGTGTGCGCAGTTCGGACCTGATGGACCGCCCGATCCGCGATTTTGTGGACGATCAGATGGCCGACGCGCTGGGTTCGGGAAATGGATCCAAGCCGCGCGAATGGCGCTATGAACACATCAAGTTTTCGGTGAACGGCGGGACCACAAAGACGGCGCAGGTGTCCATCGGTTGCGTGGCCCTCGATGATCAATCCTACTTGCAGATCGTCGCCCGCGACCTGACCGATCAGATCGAACTTCGCGAGCGCACCGAGCTGATGGAGATGGAATTGCTGGCCGAGCAGCGGCTGGCGGCCATCGGCCTCTTAGCCTCGGGCATTGCGCACAATATCAATACTCCTCTGATGGGAATTTATGGCGCGGCGCAGCTTATCAAGCTGAAGCACCCTGAACTGAAAGACCTGAGCGACGTGGACGGAGTCATCACGCAGGTCGAGCGGATCAACGGCATCGTGCGCAACCTGATGTGGAAGAGCCGCCAGGAGCAGGACACGTCGATTCAGGAGATCAACCTGAATCAGCTCCTGCAGGAAGAGCTTCGCTTCCTCGAGGCGGACATGGAGTTCAAGCACAACGTCACCAAGCAATTCACGTTTGCGGACGAAGTGCCGACGATTATGGGCCGCTACAGCGACTTCTCGCAGTCCATCATGAACATCGTGCGGAACGCGCTCGATGCGATGCATGCCTGTGAAGAGAAGCGGCTGGAAGTCAGCACGGTCGTTAAAGACGGCGACATCTGTGTCACCGTACGCGACTTCGGCTGCGGAATCAATCCCGAGAGCCGCGAGAAGATTTTCCTCCCGTTCTACACGACGAAACCGATTGCCGGGCAAAATGACGGCTCTGAGCCGACGGGCACAGGCCTCGGCCTCTCCACGGTGCAGCGGCTCCTGACGCCCTACGGCGTGAAGTTTCTGATTGACAGCGAACTGGGCAAAGGCACAACCTTTACACTGAACATCCCCATCGCCGCCAATTCTTCCCACGAACGCTCGGACTTCACGACCGCCAGAAACTGAACGGCAGATCCTGAGACATGGAAGCCCCGCAATCATTACGATTGCGGGGCTTTTTCATTTTGAATAGTATGCCCGGCGAGTTTACGCTCAAGAAGGGGGCACAGCAAGCCGTGCAACTACGGTCCGATCATATTCCGAAGTAGTTGCGCAGCTCGCTGCGCTCCCGCGTGGTGCCGGCTGGTTTTCGAATGGGAATCCGCGGCCTACACATCCGCCTGCATCACATACTCCCGTACAATTCTGCGGGCAACCTCTTCAGGCGGTTCATCGAATCTCCGTTCGATCCAGACGGCGCGGGTGTCGCGACGAAACCACGTGAGCTGCCGCTTGACGTAATGGCGTACGGCCATCTGGATATCTTCGATCATCGCCTCGCGCGTAATCTCTCCGCGCAGATACGGAAAGACCTCCTGATAGCCGTGAGTGCGCAGCGCATTGCAATTGCTCTCATCCCAACCGGCGTCCATCAAGGCCCGGACCTCCTCCACCAGGCCGTCTTCCACCATTTGCGCGGCGCGGAGGTTCACGCGATCATACGTCTGCGCGCGGTCGGCATGCAGGAAGAACAGCCGGAAAGGCTGCTCGATTGGCTTGGTGGGCAGCGTCTGCAATGCGGAGAGCCGGGTGCCATGCCTACGATAAACCGACAATCCGCGTAACAGGCGGTGATGGTCACGCGGGGCGGTGCGGGCCGCAAGCTCCGGATCGCATTGCTGCAGTTCCGCATACAGGACCTCTTCGCCCCGCTCGGCCAGTTCCTTCCGCAGCGCCACGTAATCGCTTTCGTCTTCGACATCCGCATCATAGAAGCCGTCCATCAGCGCTCTCAAATAGAGCATGGATCCGCCCACCACAAGGGCCACCTTGCCGCGGGCGATAATCTCTTCAGTCCGCCTCCGCCCTTCCCGCGCAAAATCCCCGGCGGTCCAGCGCTCGCGTATGGACTTTTCGTTAATGAAGTGATGGCGCACGCGGGCCAGTTGCTCCGCAGTTGGCTTTGCGGTCCCGATCTCGAGTTCACGGTAGATCTGGCGGGAATCCGCATTAACAATTTCCCCCTTGAGAAACTCCGCAAGGGGGATGGAAACGTCGGTCTTGCCCACCGCCGTGGTTCCGGCCAGAATCAGCAGGCGCGGCATATTACTCGGTTCGTTTGAATCGGCGGTCAAGTTCGGTCAGCTTGATATGAATCACGGTGGGGCGCCCGTGCGGGCAGGTCAGGGGAAATTTGCAGGCAAAGAGTTCATCGACCAGCGAGGTCATTTCTTCGGTGCTCAGCGAGTCTCCCGCGCGGACAGCACTGCGGCAGGCAAACCCCGCGGCCAATGCATCGCGCGGCGCAAAATTGGCGCGGCGGAATTCGGCATATTCTTCGAGCATCGAGTGAATCATGCTCACCTCCGAGGCCCGCTTGAGCCCTGCGGGCACCGCTTCCACGCTGTAGGTCCGCACTCCGAAATCGCGGATCTGAAAGCCGAGGTCGCCCAGATCCTCACGCACTTCACTGAACAACGCGTCCTCTTCCGGCTCCAACTCCAGCAGCAGCGGAAACAGCAGTTGCTGGGAGTTGAACATGCGCTCCTGAAAACTGCGCAGCGCGCGCTCATAGAGGATGCGCTCGTGCGCGGCATGCTGGTCAATAATTGCCACGCCCGAACGGATCTGCGAAATCAGGTACTTGTCGTGCACCTGATAGATGGCAGGACGGAAGAGCGAGTCGGCCATTTCCTTGCGGTCCGCGCCTTCGCTGATCTCCGGTGTGCGCGCCGCCTCGGACGGAGACGCGAACGGCGGAGCCGTGCGGTAGCTGTCTGAAGAAAATGACATCTCGGTTGTGCCTGCGCGGGGAGCCATACCCATGCGGGTGTAATCCACCGGATCTCCGGGGCGGTCCCCCATCGGTTCCTGGGTGAGCACGCTGGGCAGCGCCATTCGCACGGCGCGATACACGGTGCCGTGAATCAGCCGCTCATCGGCGAACTTCACTTCGGTCTTCGCCGGATGCACATTCACGTCCACATCGGGGGCGGGCACGTCGAGGAACAGCGCATAGAACGGCCACTCGCCATCCTCCAACTGCTCGCGCAGCGCGGCTTTGATGGCCGAGTGTATCATCGGGCTCTGAATCGGGCGGCGATTGAGAAAGGTAAATTGATCGCCGCGCGACTTCTTGTTGAGTTCCGGCAGACCCACCACACCCGTCACCCGCATGCCCCCGCCTTCAAAATCCAGCGGCAGAACCTTGGCGGCAAAGCCTGAGCCGAACAAATCCTCCAGCCGCACAATCAACGACGAAGACGGCAGCGTGTATTCGAGATGGCCGTCGTTGTTGAAGCTCCACGCCACTTCCGGGTACGCCAGCGCATAATGTTTGAAGGTTCGTACCAGATGCGCCAGTTCCGTCGCGGCACTCTTCATGAATTTGGCCCGCGCCGGAGTGTTGAAGAAGAGCGAATGAATCGAAATGGAGGTTCCGTGCGGCGCCGCCACGGGCTCCTCGTGCACAATCGTGCCGCCTTCCAGCCGCATCATGGTTCCGCTCGGCTCACCGTCCCGTCGCGTGCGCACTTCGACAAAGCTCACCGATGCCATGGACGGCAGCGCCTCGCCGCGAAAGCCCAGCGTATGGATGTTGAAGATGTCCTCGGGGCTGTGCAGCTTGGACGTCGCGTGGCGCTCGAAGGCCAGGTGCAGGTCTGTGCGCGCCATGCCCACGCCGTCGTCAATCACCTGCACGAGGTCGCGGCCATGTCCTTTGATGAAGATCTGGATGCGCTGCGCGCCGGCATCGAGGGCGTTTTCCACCAATTCCTTCAAAACGGAGGACGCGCGTTCCACCACCTCGCCCGCGGCGATTTGATTGACGACGTTCTCCGGAAGGATGTGGATGTCACCCAACGAGCTTCTCTCCTACGACGCGGCGCACGTCATTCAAGAGCGCGCGTCCGCGCGTCCGCGCGTCTTCGACCTTCTTGCGGTATGCCGGAGCCTGATCGGCAGGCAGCCCGGGCAGATTGATCAGTACATTGGCCGCCGCGCCTTCGAGTCCAGCCAGCAGCATCTCCGCGCCGGTGCCGGCATCCGATACGCAATTCACATTGCCCTTGGATGCGACCTCGGCCGCGTAACCCAAGGCTTCAAGGCACAGAGTCATAGTGGACTCCGGCACCTGAATCGATTCTTCGGTGGCGGCCAGCAGTTCGGCTTGCTTCAGCGCGCGCTCGGCGTCGTCACGCTCGGGCAGCTTGTTGGCCGCGCGGTAACGGTTGAACGCCGCTGTATCATCGTCAATGCGGCCGGTCAGGGCCGCGCGCAATTCTTCGAGTTTGACGCGCATGTCGGTAAAGCGAACGCTGACGTCGGCGTAATTCTTCTTGCCAATCGTCAAGTTTATGACCATCGTCAACAGCGAAGCGCCCAATGTTCCGGCCAGCGCAGCCACGCTGCCGCCGCCGGGAGCCGGAGATTTGGAGGCGACCTGCTCGACAAAACCCATCACCGGTTGATAGACAAGCTTGGCGGGAAATTCTTTGGAAGGTGTATCCATGATGTGCGAGTGTTAGGTGTCCAAGGTGTATTCGATAATCTTCTTCTCGGGATCGAACGGGCGGAAAGATGACAGATCCAGAATGTCATGCACCAGTTGCACCGCCTCGCGTTCGGTTTTGGGGCGCTCGAGCTTGTCGCGCCACACGTAATAGTCCGCCGCCAGCAGAATCGCCTCCAGCGGAATCAGCCCCACCGCTTCGCTGCCGTGAATCTCCACGCCGCGCGAGGCGGCTTCATGCTTGACCTGCTCGAAGGCAATGTGCGGCGCGGTGATGAGGTAGTTGGTCAGGTTCATCGAAATCTGGCAGAACTTATCCTCGTCGAGGTAAACTCCCATGCCCTTCACATTCAGCAGCGGCCCGGGATGAAAGACCTTCTTCCCCGTCGCGGAAAGCAGATCCTCGCCGTTCTTCTCCTTGAACGGCCAGCCCATCTCCCGCACATGCAGCGCGATCTCCTGCGCTACGTCAAGATCGGCGGTCTTGAGGTTGACGTTGTAGGCCACGAGGAAGAACCGCGCGCCGGTAATCACGGTGCCAAAGCTCGGAACGAACTTGGCCGGGCCGAAGTCCGGCGCCCATTCGGGCTGCTTCAGTTTCTCTTCGAGGGCTTCGTATTCTCCCTTGCGCACGTTGGCAAGGTTGGTGCGCTCGGGTCGCGAAGCGGCGGCTTCATAGAGAAATACCGGAATTCCTAATTCATCGGCCACACGCTTGCCGTATTGCCGCGCCAGTTCCGCGCACTCCGCCATGCGAATATCGCGCACGGGCACAAACGGCGCCACGTCCACCGCGCCGCTGCGCGGATGGCTGCCGTGCTGCGTGCGCATATCAATTTCTTCGTAGGCCGCGCGGGTAAGCCGCACGGTGGCTTCCACACAAGCCGCCGGTTCGCCCGCGTAGGTGATCACGCAGCGGTTATAATCCGCATTGGGATCCACGTCGAGCAGTTTGACGCCCGGCACGGTCTTCACCGTATCAGCGACCCGCTGGATTTTCTTCAGATCGCGCCCCTCGGAAATGTTGGGAACGCACTCCACAATGGCTGACATTCTATGCTTCCGTTTGAGTTGCTATGAGACTCGCCCGGCCAGGCGTTCCAGGATCAGGTCCTGCACCGCCCGAACACGCGGCAAAGATATTCTGAAATTGTTGAACATGAACGCGATGGCGTAAATCTCGCCGTTATTTCCGGCAAAATATCCGGCAAGAGCTGATACCCGCGTCATGCTGCCGGTCTTGCCCCGCAGCCTGCCCACATTGTCGCGGCCCAGACGCCCGGAGAGCGTGCCGTCTTCACCCGACACCGAGAGCGTACTCTTGAACGCGTCACCGTAGGCGTGTGTGTGCATCGCGCGCAAAAGCTGAACCAGCGAACGGGCGCTGATCAGATTCTGACGTGCCAGGCCGCAGCCGTCTTCCATCACCACATCCGCGCGGTCAATGCCGCAGCGCCGCAGAAAGTTCAGCGCCGCTTCCGTGCCCGCCTTGCGGTCGCCGACGCCACCCGCTTCCAAGCCCAGCGCCTGCAGCACATACTCCGCCAGATAGTTGTCGCTTTCCTTGTTCATAATCGACATGACGGCGGTCAGCGGCACCGATTGATGTACGAAGAGCACCGCGCCGGGTTCGCCGCCACCATGCGCGTCGCGATCCACCACCACGTCGCCATCGACCTGAATGCCCCGTTTTTCCAGCGCGAGCTTGAAGGCGCGGCCAAAGTACATCGCGGGATCCTGCACGGGAGCCCAGAAGAATTCCGGCGTATGCCGCAGCGGCATTTCGCCCGTAATGATCACCGACGTGTCTTCCGGCAGCACCTGCATCGAGAGCGAACTCACCGTTCCCGGCGCGGTCGTCGCCACCGTGGACTTGATGTGTACCGGCGCGTAAGGCGGATCAATCACAAACGACGCACCCGACCCCACCGACGCGCCCGGCTGCACCGCGACGTGGCACACGTTAGAGTAGAATCCAAAGCCATCCAGCGGCGGTGCGAAACCGCCTTGTACGTCGCCGACTTCCCAGCGCGGAGACGCCGACTCGAGGCGGCATGGCCACGTGCGCAGCACAAGGTTGCCGTTCACGCGGCGCAGACCGTGGGAGATCAGACTGTCCGCCCACGCCCGCAGAATCGGAGCGCCCATGCCGTCGGCAGCCTTGATTTCGCTGATGGGGTCTCCCCCGCCCTGCAGAATCAGATTTCCGATCAGCGTTCCGCCGATCAACGGACCGGAAGCATAGCAGGTTGTGGTAAAGCGGTAATCGGGACCCAGCCGGTCCATCGCCGCCGAAGAGGTCAGCAGTTTGGTGACCGAGGCCGGAGTAAGCAGCCGGTCGGGATCCTTGGCGTAGACCACCGAATCACCGGACAGGGAATAGATTTCCACACTGCACGACGCGCCGTACAGGTCGGATTGCCCGAGCACGCTGTCGGCATAGTTGGCAAATTCACTCGGGGAAACCGCGCCGGTTTCCGCAACGTGGCGCACACGCACCACCCGGCGCGCATAGGCGGAAGGCAAGGCAAAGAGAAGAATCAGAACAGCGAGGAATGCGGCCGAGAGCCTTATCGGAACAACCAATCTAACATCACCAGTTTATAGATGGGTGAAGCCATCGGCATAATGATGCGCGAGAGAATCGAAACTCCCGTCACGCTGCCGATCAGCACCAGCCCCAGCAGCAGCAGTGGACCAAACCGCTCGAACTGCTCATACCCGTGGTTCCATGCCTCCGGAACAATGCCGGCCACGATGCGGGATCCGTCCAACGGAGGAACCGGAATAATGTTGAACACCGCAAGAATGACGTTGATCTGAATCGCCTGAATCATCACATTTAGTGCCACAGACGCTACAGTGGAATCGCCGAACAGGCCTGTCATGAAGAGCAGACGAAGGAGCAAAGCGCACGCCGTGGCCAGCACAATGTTGGACACCGGCCCGGCCACCGCAATCAGCGCCATATCCCGGCGCGGCGAACGAAGGTAGTTGACATCAACCGGCACGGGCTTAGCCCAACCGAAGCCCGCCGCAACCAGCATCACCGATCCGAGCAGGTCGAGATGCGCCAGCGGATTCAGCGTGAGCCGTCCCATGCGCTGCGCCGTGGGATCTCCCAGACGCGACGCGACAAAGGCATGGCTGAACTCATGCAGAGTAAGACCGAAGACAAAACCGGGAACAAGAGTTAAGATATCGGAGAGATTTCGCAAACAGTCAACCGCGGGGATGGAAGGTTCGAATAGTCTCGCGAAGGTAATCGCGATCGAGGTGAGTGTAGATTTCCGTGGTCGAGATCGAGGCGTGGCCCAGCAGTTCCTGCACCACGCGCAGATCCGCGCCGCCTTCTATCAGGTGGGTGGCAAACGTGTGCCGCAGAATATGCGGGTGCACGCGGGTCTTGTCAATCCCGCAGCGGTCGAGGTAGAGGCGCAAGATGCGCCAGAACCCGAAGCGCGTCAGGGGCCGGCCATGCTGATTGAGAAACAGCACGTCCTTCGCTTCAGCGGGCAGCGGCCTGCCGGCGCCGTCGCGGCCTCGGCCCCGAATGTGGTCTCGCCCATGATACAGGTACGCTTTCAGTGCCTCCTGCGCCCGCTCCCCAAGAGGAACAATACGTTCTTTGTCGCCTTTGCCCGTCACGCGCAGCATCTCGTCGTCGAGTTGCACTTGGCGCCGCCGCAGCCCCACCAGTTCCGACACCCGCAGCCCGCAGGAATAGGCCACTTCCATCATGGCACGATCCCGCAGCAAAACGGGATGGTCCCCTTCCGCCGAATCGATCAGCCGGTCCACCTCATCTACAGAGAGAATTCCCGGCAGGTTTTGCGGGAGCTTAGGGCCTTCGACGTTTTCGCAGGGATTGACTCGGGAAGAATCTTCGAGGGCACGCCAGCGGAAGAAACCACGCAGGGAAGAAAGATGCCGGGCCAGCGTACTCGGCTTGGTGCATTCCTCCGTATCCACGTCCACGACCTTCTCGCCCAGATCCCGCAAATACTCTTCTAACAGCAGCCCATTTACCTTGTCAAACGTCAGCGCTTGCTTCCCCAGCCATTCGGCAAACTGCCGCAGATCCCGCTCATAGCTCTCACGGGTGAGCGGCCGCAGATTAGCCTCATACATCATCTGGGAAAGATACGCGCGGACCTCTCGGGCGCCGGGATAATCAGGAGAGGAAGGGGTTCGTGCGGCGTTCTTCACCGACGGTCGTGGCCGGCCCGTGGCCGGAGTAGATGATCGTGTCATCAGGCAGGGTGAGAACTTTCGTACGGAGATTGTCGAGCAGGTCGCGTTCGCTGGAACGCGGGAAGTCGGTGCGGCCAATGCTGCCGCGAAAGATGGTATCGCCCGCGATCAGAAAGCCCGGATGGTAGAACACCAGGGATCCCGGGGTGTGCCCGGGCACATGGAAGATCTGCATCACCTCGTCGCCGATCTTCACGGTATCGCCTTCGTCCAGCGTGCCGTCGGCGTCAGGCGAAATCACTTCGTGATCGGTAAGAATCGAGAGGTTCTCGGCGGCGCTGGTGAGCATGCGGCGGTCCGCCTTGTGAATCAGCAGCGGCACTTCGAAATGAGCCTTGGCCAGAGCGTTTTCCGCAATGTGGTCGAGATGCCCGTGGGTGTTGATGATGTTCTTCAGGGTCAAGCCGCGGCCTTCGATCTCGTCGATCATGATCTCGCTGCCTTCGCCCGGATCAAACCACACGGCCTCCTTCGACACGTCGTCCCAGACGATGATCGTGTTCATCTGGTAATCCCCGACCACCTTGACCAGCACCTTCAGCATGACGCCGACTCGCGCAGCAGATGAAGGTTGGTGCGAACATCCCCTTTGAACACCGATGTCCCCGCCACCAGCATGTCGGCGCCGGCCTCCACCACGCGGGGTGTGGTCACGGTGTCGATGCCGCCGTCCACGGCCAGCTTGAACTCGGCGCGGCCCTCTTTGCGCCATGTGTCGGCGTGGATAATCTTGGAGATCATGGAAGAGATGAATTTCTGCCCGCCAAAGCCGGGATTGACCGTCATCACCAGCAAAATATCGAAACTGCCGAGCAGAGGTTCGAGCAATTCTACCGGGGTGGAAGGATTGATGGCCACGCCCGCCAGCGCGCCCAGCGAGCGAATATGGCTCAGGGTGCGGTGCAGATGCGGGCAGACTTCCTGATGCACCGTAATCGCAGCCGCTCCCGCCTCGCGGTAGGCCTCAAGGGACAGTTCGGGCTTTTCGATCATCAGATGCACGTCCAGTTCGAGCGGCGTGATCGCATGAAGCTGCTTAATCAGCGGCGGCCCGAATGTCAAATTCGGCACAAAATGGCCGTCCATCACGTCACAGTGCAGCAGATCCGCGCCGCCATCGGCGGCCAGCGCCACCTGATCGGCCAGATGCATGAAATCCGCCGCCAGAATAGATGGGGCAATGCGAACGTTCACTCCCGAAGCGCGCCCTGCTGACTGCTGCATACTGCTCGCGGATTTCGCCGCGTCCTCGCTAAGGTTCATGGCTTTCCCGGCTTCGGTGCGGGTGGCGCTTCACTGGCAGCCGGCGCCGGTCCTGTGCCGGGCTTCACTGCCACGACGATGTCCACGGGCGTGTCCCGTCCCACCTCATCGCCGGAGTGCAGAGATTGGGCGATTACCGTGCCGGACGCATACTGGTCTGTTTCCTTGCGCGTGATCTTTCCCATCTTCAGACCGGCCTCGCGCAGCATGGTGCGCGCATCCGCCAGCGGCTTCTCCATCATGTAGGGGACAAAGAAATGCTCGGGCTGCGGCCCCATGGAGATGGTAATCTTCACCACCGTTCCCGGCTCCGCCGTCTTGCCCGGCGTGGGGTCCTGCGAGACCACCGTACCCTTCGGAGTCTTATCGGTGAATTTGTACCTCACATCGGTGTCACCGGAGATCAATCCTACATTGCGCACTCGCAATTGAGCATCGCGCAGATCGAGGCCAACCACGTCCGGAACCTCGCCGCGCATGGCTTCGAGGGCGGGCACGATGTGGATTTTGCGCCCCGGTTTGGCCATTGCGCCCGCGAACGGATGCTGTTCGATGATCGTGCCGGGATCCGCGCCGGTGCCTGCTTTCGCAGGCTCCTCGACGATAGTGAAGCCCACCGATTGCGCGACTCCGCGCGCCTGTCCCGCCGTCAGACCCAGTAGCTTGGGCACAGGCCGTTCGCTGCCCTGCCGCGTGTAGAGCGGCATGAAGATCTTGTCGGTGAGAAAGTACAACAACAAAAATGCAGCCACCACACCCACAGCAATCTGCAGGCGGCGGTTGCTCCAAAGTTTTCCGGCGTTTTTAGAAGGCATAATCAGGAGGACGATGAGAAGCGCCGCATACGAGCCGCGTAAGCCCCGTCGGTGTTATGGATATGGGTAAACGTCTCCACGTCGCCATGTTCACCCACCACCGCCTCGGGTACGAAGCCGCGCGCGTCCTCTTTGTGGAACTCAGGATAGGACCTCAAGAAGGTGTTGACGATCTCGGAGTTCTCGGAGGGTAAGATACTGCACGTCGAGTAGACCAGAATGCCGCCGGGCTTGACGAGTTCCGCGGCGTGCGTGATAATCTCCTGCTGAAGCTTGCGCTGCATGGGCAGATGGTGGCTCTTGCGCCGCCACCTCACATCCGGATGCTTGCGCAGCAGCCCGAGGCCGGAGCACGGAACATCCACCAGCACACGGTCGAAGGGCTCGGCGGAAAACTCGCGCGCATCCGCGGTATGCACTTCGACATTGGTTGCTTCCACACGCTGAATGTTCTCCATGAGCCGGTTCACGCGGTCATCGGAGACATCCACCGCCACGATCTGCCCCTCGCCTTTCATCATCTGATAGATGGCAAGCAGCTTTCCTCCGGGAGCCGCGCACAGATCGAGCACGCGTTCTCCGGGCTGTGGATCCATCAGTTGCACGGCCATGCCCGCGCTCTCGTCCTGCACGGTAATCTGTCCGGCATCCAGCAAAGGCTGAAGCTGGAACAGCGCCGTCGTGGAGAGCCGATAGTAGCCATCGAGTAAGGCCGAGGGTTCATAGCGCAGCGCCCGGGAGCGCAGGAAGCGCACGAACTCATCGTCCGTATAGCGCATACGATTGACCACCACCGTCAGCGGCACGCGCGTATTGTTGGCTTCCAGCACTTTGGCCAGTTCTTCGTTGCCGAAGCGCGTAGCCAGTTCACGTACGATCCAGCGCGGATGGGAATTCAGAAAGGCCAGCTTGCCCAGTTCGTCCGAGCCTTCGGGCGCCTGGTCCCATCGTTCGCGCTCCCGCGCCAATCGGCGCAGGATGGCATTAATCAACCCCGCCGCCGACTTGTTCAGCCGGTTCACCGCGATCTCGACCGTCTGGCTCACGGCCGCATGGTCGGGAATCCGGTCCTGGCAGAAAAGCTGATAGGCGCCCATGCGCAACAAAACCCGGATGAGGGGCTGGGCCCGTCCGTAGTCACCGTGGAAGGCAGGTGCAATCACCGCGTCGAGGCGGCCTCTCCATCTGATCGAACCCCAGAAAAGATCCGCCGCCAGAGCCCGATCACTGCCTCTAAGACCAGAATTAACGAGGTGTCGAGAGATCAGGTCATCCGCAAATTCAGTGTCTCTCTCAAGTTCGGCCAACGCATCGGCCGCTACACCCCTTGACGTTACCGCTACTTGTACAGGGGTAGACATGTGCTTTCCATCCCATTCAAATTATAAATTTTGAATCGAAAACGCAAGGTTCTCGACATATGCGCCCTTGACATTCCAGTAGAATTGCCTTTATTTACACGCAACTTGACAAAAATCAGTTTCCGCGTGCATACCTCTCTTTCCCACCGCCTCCAGTATTCCCTTCTTGTCCTTTTTTCGCTTGTCCTTCGTGCCTTGCCGCGAAAATTTCGCAGTTTTCTCGGAGCAGCCCTCGGACAATGTATTCATTTTCTTGGAATTCGGAGGCACGTCACCGAGGCCAACCTCGCCTCAGCATTTCCAACCCTTCCAAAGAGAGGCATCCGCACCATGTCCTCTCGCGTCTATCGGCACTTTGGCCGGGTCGCTGTCAGCTTTGTCTCCATCCCCGGCCTGTTGAAGGCCGATGTTGGCAAATGGATCTATGTCGAGGGCTTCGATGTTCTCACTAAGACGCTTGAAGGCGGTAAAGGAGGCTTATTTGTCTCCGGTCACCTGGGAAACTGGGAAATCATGGGTGGAATCGTTGCTCGTTGCGGGTTTCCGGTAACGTTTGTTGTGACGACACAGAGCAACAAAATGGTCGAAGAACTGATAGATCGCTACCGCATCAAAGCGGGTGTGGAAATTATCAAGCGTCGCGACGCCGTGCGCGGGGTTCTGTCGGCACTCAAACGCAACCGGCTTGTGGCGATTTTGATTGATCAGGACGCCCATGAAGACGGTGCCTTCGTCCCCTTCTTCGGCAAGCTGGCTTCCACCCCTCGCGGTCCCGCCGTCTTTCACCTGCGCACAGGTTCGCCTCTCATATTCGCCCACAGCATTCGCCTGCCGGGCGACCGCTACCGCATCCGGCTCACGCCGGTAAACACTCACGGCCTCGACGACGCGGACACAGTAACCGCCCACCTGACCACTATGCTCGAACAAGCCGTTCGGGAGACGCCTGAACAATGGCTATGGATGCACCGCCGATGGAAGACCCGCAAAGCATCCTGATCATCGACACGGCCTGGCTCGGCGATGCTGTGCTCACGACATCCCTCGTGGGCTCGGTTAAAACGCACTGGCCTGCCGCAAAGTTGCATGTCCTCGTGTCCCCCCGCGGCCAGGCGGTTTTGAGCGGACACCCTATGATAGACAATTTGTGGGTCTTTGACAAGCGCGGAAAGGACCGCGGACTTTTTGGTCTGCTGCGTCTGGCGTCAGGGCTGCGGCAAGTCGGCTTTAACTTGATCTTGAATGCTCATCCTTCCTTTCGCAGCCGCATCTTAACATGCCTCACTGGAGCGCCCGAGCGCGTCGGGTACAGCGGCTTCGGCGCAAATTGGTGCTTTACGAAGCATATTGCTTACGATCCAGCGGCTGAACCCGATCACATCGGGAGGCGTAATGCCCTCTTGCAGCTCGTTACCGGGCCGTGGCCCGCAGAGCCACCCTTTGTGCCTGTCTTGCCGGAAAGCGCAGCGTGGAGCGCGGATTTCCTGCATCGGCACCAAGCGATGGGCAAGCCGCTATTGGGGCTGATTCCCGGCACAGCATGGGAGACCAAGCGCTGGCCACTGGAGAGCTACTCTGAACTGGCCGCGCACTGGATTCAGGAGCGCGACGGTGCAGTGCTTGTCTTTGGCGGGACCGCAGAGCGCGATATGGTAACCGGCCTGTGCCAGTTCAATCTCCAGCGCATCATCCCGGTCATCCAGGAACCCTTGCCCAATGTGGCTGCTCTGCTTCATGCCTGTACGTCCGTCGTCGGCGGCGACACCGGCGTGATGTTTCTGGCGGCGGCGGTTCAGAAGCCGCAGGTCTTGGCGTTGCACGGCTGCACACAGCGCAATCATCCCTTTATCCCTCCCAGCCGCGCGATAACCGCCGGCGTCCCCTGCTGCATTGACCGCGCCGGCCACGGTGCGCACCGCTGCAAATGGCAGGAAGGTTATTCGTGGTGTATGTCCCAAATCCCCGTTGAGCGCGTATGGAACGCACTTGAAGAAAACGCTGAAATGCTGAAAATCTGAAACGCTGAAAGGAAGATCAACTCCTCCCCTTGTGATACCTGTTTTTGCTTGCCGTTTTTGCTTTTTGCTTTACTCACATTGGGAGCGCTATGAGACCGTTCCGCCGCTTGCTTGGCGTACTGATCGCTCTTGCTTTCGCACTGACACTGGCTCATGCTCAAGGTCAGTTGTCCGGAACCGTGAAGGACCGCGAGACCGGATTGCCGCTGACCGCCTGTGCCGTATCCTCCGGCAGCTATGGCACCACTACGGACAGCCTTGGCCGCTACGCGTTAACACTCCCCTTCGGCAGTTTGGATGTCACTTTCCGCTACGTGGGCTACGTTCCCCTCACCCGCCGCATTTCTCTCACAGATCGCCACCCCACCGCCCGTCTCGATATTCGTCTGGCCTCCAGCGTGCTCACCATGCGGGAAGTCACGGTCGAACAGTCCCAGCCCGATGAAACCCCTACCGTGCAGAAGATGGAGCCCACGGATGTGCGCAACATGCCCACCGTCTACAACGATGTGCTGCGCAGCATCCAGATTCTCCCCGGAGCCTCCGCCAACAACGAACTCTCCAGCGCCTACAATGTGCGCGGCGGCAACTACGATGAGAATCTGATCTATCTCAACGGCTATGAGATCAACCGCCCCTATCTGCTGCGGCAAGGTGTGGAAGAGAGTCAGTCGCTGCTCAATTCCGATATGACCGACCGCCTCAATTTCTACGGCGGCGCCTTTCCGGCAACCCTTGGCGACAAAATGTCCTCCGCGCTCGAAGTGGACTACGTGCGGGAGCATCCCCGGGGCTTGGGCGGCGTACTGCGCGCTGATCTTTTGGGGCAGGGATTGACCCTTCATCAACATGCGGGCAAGCTCGACTGGAGCATCGGCGGGCGCTATTCCAATCCCAATCTGCTGGTGAGCAGTCTGCAAACCAGCGGCACCTATCGCCCGAGTTTTCTCGATGGACAACTGTTCGCGAACTATCTGCTCCCCGGCCGCAGCCGCGTGGAGCTGTTTGCGCTCAGCGCGTCCAACCGCTTCGATCTCATCCCCAAAGAGTGGGAAGGCAACTTTACCGGGATCAACTATCAGGATGTGCGCGCCGTAGACATCGTCTATCGTGGGCAACGCAGCTACACATGGCGCAGTTCCCTTGCCGGGCTGAAATACGAGAAAGTCTTTGGCCCGCGTACCCGGTTATCGCTGGCCGGAGCCTACCTGTACAGCACCGAAGCGGAGAACACCGATCTTTCCGCCGATGTGTTCTATAATCCGTATGCCTGGGAGCACGGCGCCGGATATTATCTTAAGAGCCGCATCGAGCGCAACCACAACCGCCTCGCGCTGAATACTCTCCAATTCCTGCCTGCGCTGCATCACACCGCCGGCGCGCATTCGTTGGTCGCCGGACTGGATCTGCGGGCAGTGACTATGCAGAGCCATATCAACGAGTTTTTGCAGGACTACGGAGACAGCACCGTGCAGGACTCTCCCGTCACTGCTCTGAGCAACCACTCGCCCAAGCTGAATTCCGGCTCGGCCTATGTGCAGGATGTGATCGCCCTTGCGCCCTATCTGCGGCTCGATCTTGGATTGCGCGCGACGCGTTACGGCTACACGAAGGAGACCCTGATTAGCCCGCGCGGCGGCATCTACTTCAATCCTACCGCCTCCAGCACTCTGAGTCTTGCCGCCGGAGTCTATTATCAGCCGCCATTCTACTATGAACTCAGCCGCCTGCCGGATACCGTCCGGACGCTCAAATCCCAGCGGGCCATTCACCTTCTGGCAGGCTGGGAGCATCAGACCGAGCGCGGTCTCGTGGTGCGCACCGAAGTGTTCTACAAAAAGCTCGACAACCTGATTCCCTACACTCTCGACGGGCTGCGGATTCTGTACACCGATCAGAACAGCGCCCGCGGCTATGCCTACGGCACCGACATTCTGCTGCATGGCGAGCTGACTCAGCATCTCAACAGTTGGATCAGCTACGGCTTCCTGAATACCAAAGAGCGCGACGCGGCAGCCGGTTCGCAATACCGCCGCCGTCTGCTTGATCAGACGCACACTCTGCGGCTCTTTTTGCAGGACCAGATGCCCGAGCATCCCAATGTGCAGGTGCACAATCGCATGCTGTTCGGCAGCGGTTATCTGTATCATCCGCAGATCATGACGCAGGATGCTGCCGGGCACACGGTTGCGGTTACCGACTACACTCAAACCCGCACCTTCCCCATGTATTTCCGCGCCGATGTCGGCTTTTCGATCCGCTGGAAGTCTGTCAAGCATGGGGAAACCATTCTCATTGTCGAAGTGCTCAACGCCTTTAACCGCGCCAACGTCTCAGGCTTCTCCTTCTTCCCCATCTTTCCCAGTGACCCCGCCCCTCAAAAGATCCCCGAAGTTCTTTCTGGCCGCTTTTTCAACTTCGGCGTCGAGTACCATCTGAACTAACCCGCACCACCCCGCCCCCATCGCCGCGCGGGGTGTCCCTACCCCGCGTACGCCTTACTTCCGGCGGCCTCCCGGTCGCCTCTTCATCGCCACCCCACCGACACTCGCTGAGCCGGGTTGAGCCGAAAGACATGCACACCCACACCACATCCACAACCCGGCCGAAACCTATTTCAACTTTCCCATTTCATTCTTATCTTAAGAAAAGCACCTAAAAGCAAAGACCATGCGCTCCTTCCTGATCCTTCTGCTAATTGCCACCGCCACTCTCGCCGGCACTCCGCTGCCGCAGACAGCTTTCTTCGTCCAAAATGAAGGCCAATGGGACGGCGCGTTCTCTTTCAAGTACGACGCCCCCGGCGCCACCTACTTCCTAACCGAAAGCGGCATGACGCTGGACCTGCATTCCCCCGAGCCCCGCACCGCCCCCGACCAACTTTGTCATCCTGAACGCAGTGAAGGACCTCGGGCGAGAGAAGTCCGCGGCCACGTCCTCCGCCTGTCCTATGTGAGCGCCAACCCTACCCCCCACTTAACCGGCGAAGACAAACTCCCCAGCTACAGCAACTACTTCCTGTCCAAGGATAGCTGTAAGTGGCGATCCCGTGTGGGCCACTACCGCAGCGTTACCGCCAAAGACGTCTGGTTGGGAATAGACGTTCAATACCGCATTGCCTCCCAAGGGGTAGAGACCGTCTACCATGTCCGCCCCGGTACCGATCCCTCTTTGATACAACTGCGTTACGAAGGGCAGGATGCCCCAATTGCCGTAGATGCCAACGGCCGTTTGCTCTTGTCTACTTCACTGGGTCTGGTCACAGAGGCGGCTCCCTTTGCCTATCAGAACATCAACCACACCCAAATCGAAATCCCCTGCCGCTATGAACTGACGGCAGAAGGCGGCTACCGCTTCGTCTTAGGCCCGTATGATGCGACATACGAGGTGGTGATTGATCCTCTGGTGTATTGCAGCTACTGGGGCGGCAATTCACCTGATGAGGTTTACGCGTTCATCGAGGATCAGCAGCAGCAGAAACTGGCGACAGGGGTGACTTTAGGCGAAGCCTACTTTCCGCTGACTCCGGGAGCCTATTGTGACTCGGCCAACGGTTGGGTAGGATTCCTATCCAAGTTCACGCCGGGATGTGATACGCTGCGTTTCTCTACCTATCTGCTGGGCACGGGTCCTGCTCCTTTATGTTTGGCGGCGGATGCACACGGTGCGGTCTACATCGCGGGCAGAACCTTTGGCGAGTTGCCGCTGACACGCGATGCTTTTGATACCACATGTTCCTTCAGCGAAGGTGAAGGGTATATTGCACGATTATCCGCTGACGGGGCCACCTTGGAGTTCAGCTCCTACTTAGGTGGATCAGGGATGGACGAAGTGCACGACATTACTACGGACTCTTCGGGCCTCGTTTATCTTTCGGGCGAAACACAATCCCCGGATTTTGTTGTGACCACCAACGCTCTTTTCCCACAGATGAACGGGCTTATGAACGGATTCCTTGCGGTGTTCGATCCGCAAACCTCCGCCCTGAACTACTCCACCTTCTTTCCCGCGCATATTATAGATCAAGTCTGCCTCACCGTGGGCGGCGTACAAGAAGTGTGGTTATCGGGTGAGGTGTGGGGTGCAGGCTTGCCCACCACTGCGGACGCTCTCCAAGCGGAATTGCATGGCTCAAATGACGGTTTCTTCGCGCACATCAATCTCCAAGCCGATTCTCTCCTGTACTGTTCCTATCTCGGCGGCACGCTCCCGAATAATCCTGGCCACACGGAAGACGCGGCTGCAGGTGTGATTCCCTTGGGACGGGATACCGTTCTTCTGTGGGGAGGGACACGCACTCCCGACTTTCCTGTCACGCCGGATGCCTTTGACACTGTTTCCTCCTCATGGGGTAAGGTCTTCTTGACTCAGTTGGCATTACCTGCAACAATCATAGAATCTACACTGCTGGGTGGCGATGGTGCCGTCGTAAAAGACATCGCCCGCGACGAGTACGGCTCATTCGTTATTTGCGGCAAGCCGCGTGACCGCAGTTTTCCATTAACATACAACGCCGACGACACCACTTTCCATTCAATGTACTTGAGCCGTCTGAGTTCGGACTTGCGACGTCTCGAGTACAGCACGTTTCTGGCAGGGGGAAATGACCTCAACAACGACTACATCGCGGGCTTTGTGTACGAAAGTCGACGTGCGGTGTGGTTGGGCGGAAGCACGATGTGGGATCAGTTGCCTGTTACGCCTGACGCGCTCGTGCCGCAGTATCAGGGCTTTGGCTGGGAAGGATTCATGTTTTGCTATGCCTCGCCTGAAGACACGAGCGATGTAGCGTTAGGGGGTAGGACAATGCCACAATCCTTCAGCCTTTCTTGCTTCCCCAATCCCTTCAACCCCACCACCACGCTATCCTTCACGCTGCCTGCATCCTCCGAGGTCAAGCTGGAGGTCTTCGACGTGTTAGGCCGCAGTGTCTATCAGCAAAACTTGGGACGGCTGACTGCCGGAGAGCAT
>DASXUQ010000013.1 GCA_036504735.1 bacterium | reverse complement strand
CTCCCCACGCTTTGCATCCCAGCGCAGGGCGTCCGAGATGCCCTGTTCGAGCGGCAGCTCGGCCTTCCAGCCGATCAGGCGCAGGGCCGTATCCGCATTGGCATAGGCACCGGCGATATCGCCCGGACGGGGGTCAGTGTCGCACTTGTGGATGGAGGTTCCAACGACTTTTTCAAAGGCGGTCACGAGTTCACGCACTGTCACCCCTTTGCCAGTCCCCAGGTTGATCACCAGATAGTGAGTCTGCGGGTCTTCCGAGCGCGTGAAAGCCTGGTCGAACTGCTCGACCGCTTTGACATGCGCCATCGCCAAATCCCAAACGTGGATGTAGTCGCGCAGCCCTGTGCCGTCCCGCGTGGGCCACTGGACCCCGGTGATGTTAAACTCGGGCAATCGCCCCTGGGCCGTGTCGACCAGCTTCCCCAAGATATGGGAAGGCTGCGGGACGTGAATGCCGGAGCGCATCTGGGGATCGGCTCCGATCGGGTTGAAATAGCGCAGGGCAATCCCGCGCATATCGTAAGCCGAACAAAAATCCTGCAGGATCATCTCCATCATGTATTTTGTACGCGCATACGGGCTGGAAGGCTTGAGCGGAGAGGTCTCGGTGACCATGAAACCCGGCACCACGTCGTAAATCGAAGCGGAGGAGCTGAACACGATGCGACCGTAGCCGAGGTCGGTTAGGGTTTTGAAGAGTTCCAGGGACTTCGCGACATTATCCTGGTAATAATCATAAGGATGCGCGACCGACTCGGGGACGACGATCAAGGCGGCGCAGTGGATCGTGGCGTAGGTATCCGGATGGTCGCGAAAGATCTGCTCGACAGCCTTCCGGTCGGCAATGTCTGCCTGGTAAAAGATGCGCCCGCGGGTAAATTCTTTGCGTCCGGTGATGAGCGAATCCAGGATCACCGGTGTGTGGCCGGTGTCTTCCAGGGCCGAAGCGATCGTGCTGCCAATATATCCTGCTCCGCCGGTGATTAAGATTTTCATAGACAAGCCCTTTCGGTATAAGGAAGAGATAAGCCGGATCGGATCATTCCTTCTCCAATAAATGCAAGTAATGCGTCAAATTCAAACGGCTGATCTGGGTGATGTCGGCCGGAACATCCTGGGGATCGAACCAGCCCATCTGGCTGCACTTGGTCGGTTCCAGGATGCGCGGCTCCCCGGCGATAATCCGGCACAGGAAGGTGGGCGACACCCAATGCTGGCCTTCTTCCGGCAGGATGTGGTCCGCCACATCTAACAGATCGCCAACCTGGATCTCAACGCCAAACTCTTCACGGATTTCCCGCCGCAGGGCATCGGCCAGACGTTCACCGAACTCGACCGAGCCGCCTGGGAACTCCCACAGCCCGCGTTCGTTGCGAGAATCAGGGCCGCGCCGCGCAAGAAACACGCGCCCTTGATCGTCTACGATCAAAGCGCCCACGCCTACGCCAATATAGTCACTGCCACGCCTCATCCCTGCTTATTTTACACCTTGCGGTTATAATAAGT
>DASXUQ010000012.1 GCA_036504735.1 bacterium | reverse complement strand
GGCACCCTTCAAAGGGTGCCGCTTCTGCGTTCAGGCGTGTCACGACCTACGGAGCGGCTCGCCGCCAGACGACCTGATAGGTCTGCTGCAGGTCAAAGGCAAAATCGGTACTATCGACATAGGAGGTATCGGCTGTGCTGCCGGCAAGCCGGTAGCCACTGTCCGGATTTGTAGTGGACCAGATTTCGTAGACAATTGGCGCGCGGGCACAAAGATGATTCGGTTTGCGCCACTGGAGCGTGACCTCCGACGTCGACGGGAGAATGATCAGGCTGCGCGGGACCAGAAGGGCCGGAGATTGGGATGTGGGAACCGCGCCGATATCGGGAATCGTCATATCGGGATCACAACTCAGCAGGGAATCACCGGCATCGATGCAAGCGGAAATCGCCGCGAGGCGGTAATTGTCGTTCGTGGTATCGGGCAGCATGGGATTCAGATAGAGGTTGGAATAGGCGTCGCATGGCCGACCGTTGCTGTTGACCTGCGTAATCTGTCCCAGCCCTGCCGGAAGATTATCTCCGGCGAAGTTGCCGCCGGAATTGGTGTACAAATCGCAGAAACGGACTTGCGCGGCGGGCGACTCCCAGAGTTCAACTCCCCGACCGCCATTAGCGGCTATGATGTTGGTGCTGATGGTGGGTGATGAGGCGCTGACAAAGATCCCCGCGCCAGACGGCGCCTGATTGCGCAGCAGATCGCAGAACGTGACCAGCGGCTGCGCGCCAGCGGAACAGAACAGGGCGCCGCCGGCATAGGCCGCGCGGTTATCCAGCAGCAGCACTTTTTCCAGAGACGCACAGGTGTAGCCGTCAATCCACATGCCGCCTCCGGTGGAATCCGCGCGGTTGCCGCTGATGACCGAGGAGGAAATTCCCAGCGGACTGCTTTCGGAGCACGAGGCGAGCATGGCTCCGCCTGCGCCATCCTGCGCGGTATTGTAGGAGAGCGAGCAGGCACTGAGAGTGATGAACGATCCGCTGGCGACAAAACCGCCGCCGGTTCCTGCCGCCGAGTTCCAATTGATCGTGCTGCTGTCGAGCGCGCACTGGGAGTATTGGGTCAGCGACAGGCCGCCGCCCTCACCGCCGGCGGAATTATGCAGAAAGGTGCAGCCATGAAAGGACGGTGCACCGTGATTGGTGGAATAGGCTCCGCCGCCAGCGCCGGAAGAGTTCCAACTGAACTCGCAATGGTAAAAGCTGGGATGGCAATAGGTGCCTACCCAAAGCCCTCCGCCGTTACTGTTGGAACTGTTTTGGGTAATCAGGCAGTCTTCAAAGCGGGCCGTGCCGCTCCAGCGGTAGCAGTTGATCGCGCCGCCGCGATCTCCGGTGTGGTTGCCGATGAATTGGCAGCTTAGCACCACCGGGGAGCTGTCGAAGCAGTAGAGCCCACCGCCATAATAGACCGCCGTATTCCAGCGGATCAGGCAATGGGTGAGGCTGAAGGTGGACAGGCTGTCATCGAGATAGATGGCCCCCGCATTCCCGTCCGCGCGGTTGCTGTCAAAACTGCAATTGCTGAAGCTCAGAAACCCATGTCCCTGCACCGCACCGCCGGTGGACGCACAGTAGTTGCGGATAAAACGGCAGGAGGTAAATGTTCCGTTTCCGCGGTAGGTGTCCACTGCGCCCCCGTTGCGGCCTCCGAAACTGCCCGGCGCTGTGGTGTTGGCAATAAAATCGCAATCGGTAAAGGTATTCGGCGAATTGGAGGTCAGGCTGAGTGCACCGCCGCTCTCCATGCAGACATTGCGGAGAAATTGGCAATGTGTAAATACTGCTCCGCCCGAACCGTTGCCTGCGTAGGCCCCACCGGACTGACTGGCACGGTTGTCTTGAAAGGTGACATTGTCGAGGGTGATCCGGCGCGAACCCAACTGCGCGACACCGCCGCCGGTGTAATCGGGCCAGTTGCCCGTGGCCCGGCCATTCTCGATGATGCAGTAGGAGAGACGGCTCGAATCCCGCGCGGAGACAAAGCGGATGCCGCCCCAGCCGGCAGGATTGGCAAGGGTATCCGCCGTGAAACGAATCAGGCTGTCCGCACGGCCGAGCGCGCGCAAGACTCCCGATACCCGCAGTTGATAGGGACCGCTGAATCTCACCGTCACACCCGGTTGAATCTTCAAGGTGTCACCGTCATTGACGGTCACAGTGCCATTCCAGACAATGTACGGGCTGTGCACCGCACTCCAAACACCGCTGACGGATCCTGTCGGCACCAGGGTGCTGTCGGCAAAGGCGAGGCGGGTGAGGCAAATCCATCCCAAAAGAATCGCAATCCGAATCATGGCGCGGCACCTGTCTCTGAGTTCAAAATGACCTCTCAATGTACATATCTTTGTGACGGTGGTCAAGTGGTTTTCACCGACTCCCTGGCCCGGCAATACTCCCTTGAACGGCTTTAAGCAAAAATGGTTCGGCGGCCAGTGAGGATGATCGAATGTTTCCGTGTCATCTCCGCATGCCTCTGTGCGTACGCTTCGGTGCAGCGCAGGGATTGCCCATTGTTTGTAAGTACCAACCTGTCAAACTGTATCACATTGCCGAGAGAGACGGGTGTTGGAGTCAAAGATGACACACTCAAAGTATGTACGGTATATTAGCACAACTGCCGCTGGAAGCGGACCCGAAATTGTGGCTTAGGTTACTTTTACTTGATTGGCCGTCGGGTCCAAGCTACCTTATTCGGCCAAATTAGAGGAGATGTTTCTAACAAATATGTTCAATTCAGGAGGTGATTTATGCGTTCATCTATCGCGAGCTTCGAGAAGAAGATTGTGCTTATCCTGTCTGTGCTTTTGCTGGTATCTGCGGCGATGGCCCAACCGGATCCGTGCAATATTCCTCCGGGAGACTACCTCACCGTCACGCAGGGCGGATGGGGCGCCCCATGTCATGGCAACAATCCGGGGTGCATTCGGGACAATAACTTTGCTACCGTCTTTCCCTCGGGTCTGACAATCGGAGGCAACTTTACGGCGACGTTTTTATCCGACACATCGATTGAAAACTTTCTGCCGGCGGGCGGCCCTCCGAGTATGTTGACGGCAAATCTGACGAATCCGACCTCCACTCCAGCCGGTGTATTTGCCGGACAAGTCCTGACGCTTGCCATCACACTTGGGTTTTCCAATGCGGGTGTGACGGGATTCAACTCAAACCTTGGCAATCTGGTGGTGCCGGTGGGAGTCCACACGCCTTCCGGTCCCTTTGCTGGCTATACCGTCAACCAGATTTTCGCGCTGGCAAATCAGGTGCTGGGCGGTGATCTGGGAGCCCTTCCTGCCGGGATCACGGTCTCCGATCTGAATGATGTGGTAGACGCCATCAACAATAACTTTGACGGCGGCAGCAGCGGAGGGTTTCTGGTCGAACCGGATTGCGATCAGATTCTGCCGGTGGAGCTGACAAGCTTTACGGCCGTAGGCGCGTTTAATCGCGTAGACGTTTCGTGGGTCACGGCGTCGGAGCGTAATGTAGCGGGTTATGATCTGGCCCGGGAGACGGCGAACGGCTGGAGCACGATTGCCCATCTTGCGGGACTCGGTGACAATCCGGCAGGCCATACCTATACCTATCATGATGCGCAGGTGCTGGCGGGCACAACCTACCGCTACCGCCTGAGCATGACCGAAGCCGATGGCTCGCGGCATCCCCTGGGCTCGGTGATCTTTGCCTCGCCGCTCTCGGCGTCGCAGCCGACCACTTATGCTCTGAACCAGAACTATCCCAATCCCTTCAACCCGAGCACCAGCATTGTCTTCGATCTGGTGGATAATGGCTTTGTGTCCCTGAAGGTGTACAACCTGCTGGGCGAGGAGGTTGCGTCTCTGGTCAACAGCAATATGGCCGGCGGAAATCATGTGGTGAGATTTGACGCCAGCCACCTATCTTCAGGTCTGTATCTCTATCGCCTGAATGTGAATGGTTTTGTGGCCGAGAAGAAGATGCTGCTGATGAAGTAACCCCTCAAGGTTACTACCCCACACCCTCCGGGTGTGGGTGAACAACAGAAAAAAAACAGGGCGATCCTTGAAAAGGGGTCGCCCTGTTTCTGTTTTCCTTATCGCCTGAATGTGAATGGTTTTGTGGCCGAGAAGAAGATGCTGCTGATGAAGTAACCCCTCAAGGTTACTACTCCACACCCTCCGGGTGTGGGTGAACAACAGAAAAAAAAGCAGGGCGATCCTTGAAAAGGGGTCGTCCTGTTTCTGTTTTCCTTCACCCACCAGCTATACGCTCGGCAATGAAGACCGCCCGCTGGGCAATATGCCGTTCGACTACTGGCGGCAAGCTCGCGACCAGGCCACGCCGCAGATGCCGCAGGGAGTGTGGCCTGTCAGTGAAGCGGCGCTGTGCTGTTGACGCCCTGCTTTGCGCAGGACAGCCACAGCACGCGGCAGATGGGTCTGTTGCATGAGTATGGGGATTATGCGCAGGGCACTCCCATCTCCCGCCACTATTTCTATCAGGTGAAGGCTGTCAAGGCCTAAGCCTTAGGCGGCACGGCTTCACGGAATCCATACAGGCACAGAGCCGATCACCGCACCGGCTCTTGTCATAGGGGTGCATACGGACGGCGGCTCGCGGCTTTGAAATCCTGATCAAAAGCCCCTTTTCAAAGTGCGCCGCACCGTATCGCTCTATGCTCGCGAGCCCCGCCGCTTCGAAACCCTACTCCGATTAGCATCGTAAGAGAGAAGAACGACGACACAGGGAAGGAGATACCACGCTATGAAAACGGCACAGTATGCCGCGGTGACGGTCCTGCTGTTCGGCCTGACCGCAGGGAACGCGCAGCCCACCGGGGGTGTTGCGCATGTGGATAACGGCACCGTACCGTTCACGCCCTTGGAGCGGAACCTGATGGTGGCCAGCGTCATGTCCGAATTGGGTCAGTGGAAGAGCCTCGACAGCCTCAACATCAAAGACAAGGCCATCGCAATTTCCTACGTCATTTTGCGGCGCACATTGAACGGCACACCGGAGGATCAGCATACGATCAAGGAGACCGTACTGGCGCACAATCAATTCTATGGGTTGACGAAGAAGCAATCGGGCAGCGGACGCTACAAAGGAAAGCCTGAGGTCCATGCCGCGCTGGCTTCGCTCGACCCGGCATATCGGCAAGAGATTCTCACCCGGGCAAAGGCACATCCTTCGAAGTATATGCGGGAGATTGTGCACCTGATGCCTTCGGACACCACTCACGGCGATGATGGCCTGCAATTTCAGAGAGCCTTGCGCGCCGCGCAGGCGGGAGTGGATGCTGTGCTGATGGGCGCGGAAAAAGACTTAAGCAACGGCGCGACCTTCTTCGGCGGCGTGGGTGACATCTACAAATCCAGAGACCATCAGCCCTCCAAGATTGTCGCGCACTTGGGAGGCCTCGGATCCTTCGCGAGCATTAAGGCTCTACTGGCGGATCCGAGCATTCATTCCTCCAGCCACCGTATAGAGCTGCGTGACAAACAGGGTGTGGACGCCATCTTCTTCTACAAGTGATCACTGTGCCGTGCGCACCGGGTGTTGGTATAGTTTGATGCACTGGCAGAGTCAGTTTACAGCGGCGGCAGAGGAACACTTCCTTTGCCGCCGCTGTGTTTGCGTGAGTTAAGCATCGGTTTAACAACAGTTTTTCCGCAGACCCCGCGCGGCATTTCCGCAGCAGTTGACATGTTCATGCGAAATCGTTAGCTTGCATTCTGCTTATGTCAGAGCAGGTCCTACAGAAGCGAGACCGCATGAGAGTGTGGGCAATATATGTGGCGCTGGTGTTGCTGCTTTCTGAGGGGAGCGCCCGCGCACAGGATTCATGGTCGTCATTGGGTGAAGGGCTGGACCTCGGGCGCTTCAAAGCACAGGAGGCCGCGACGGATGGCGATTCGGTAATTACGATTTTGCGGATCGATCCGGCCTACTGGCAACTGCAGCTTCATTCGGCCAGTGAGTCGGATGGTGCGGTGACCATGAGCGCGCGGGAATGGTGCGGCATGTTCGGCATGACCGCGGCGATCAATGCGGGCATGTTCAATACGGACAGACGTGCGCACACCGGCTACATGAAATGCGGTACTCACACCAACAACGCGTCGGTGAATCCGTACAAATCCCTTGCCGCCTTCAACCCCCTGCGCACAGACACGCCGCTGTTTCATATCTTCGATCTGGACGATACGAAGATTGCTGCCGTGCAAAAGGATTATGCCTGCGTGATTCAGAATTTGCGGCTGATTGACCGCTCGCGGGCCAATCGCTGGGCAGAGCAGGAGAAGCGATGGAGCGAGGCCGCATTGGGTGAAGACAAGCAGGGACGGATCTTGTTTATCTACTCGCGCTCTCCGTATACGATGTTCGATTTCAACCGTATCCTGCTCGCGTTGCCGGTGGATTTGGTTTGCGCGCAGCATCTTGAAGGCGGTCAGGAGGCGCAGTTTTATGTGAACTCCGGCGGCCATGAGATGGAACTGACCGGCGATGGCGAAACCCTGTTCTCGGAAAGCGGCCAGAGTTCTCAAGCCTGGCCTGTGCCCAATGTGCTGGGGATTGTGAAGCGAAGATTGTAAGCTGGGTGCTATCTTCCTGGACAGCCGTTCGCCGCGACCTATCGTGTTTGTGTAGAGGCTCCTTGTGGATGGGAGCTTTTTTCATACTTCAAATGGGCTTTAAGATGGTGCGGCAGAGGGAGCAGAATTGTCTATGGCGAATGTGAGCTGGTGGATCTGCGTAGGGCGTACACTCTGCACAGGCGATGGGCAGGAGGCATGTTGCGATCATGCTACCATGAGGCCATGCAAGGCTCTGCGGGGTTGGGTAGGCTTCTGTAATGTGGGAAGATAGCGTGTGAAACGGGCGCGGACTTTTTCGGCGGGGAGAAGGCGGGATCTTGCCTTGCGCGGGGTACATGGCGTATCTTGAAGCTGACAGAATGAGCAGACCGGCAGTGCGTCCGTGACGGAGGACAGAATGAACAGAAAATGGCTATGGATGTGTGTGGCTTTGGCGGGGACGGTGGCAAGCGGATGGGCAGCGGAACCGGCAAACGGCACAAGCACCTCCGCGCTGCGCAAGGAATTGCGGAGTACGGCCCTCGCCGACAATCCCCTGTGGCTGGAGTTGGAAAAGACCGGCGCCTTGCCGTCTTCCGGCGCTGTCTGGACCAGCGGCGACATGAGTGGCACGTCCGGATTTCCACCAGCGGCGGATGTGAACGGCTTTCTGCGCGGAGCCAGTGACCAGCGCTCCGTCAGTTCGCGGCTGCTGGATGTGAATGCTGAATTGAAAAAACTATCCGGCCAACAGGTCGCGCACTGGCGCAACCGCCGCCAGCCGATGCCGGTGTCCTATCCGCGCGGTCCTATTCCGGAAAACTTGTGGGCCTCGATTCACATGCGGCAGGATACCGTTGACTTTCCGGAGATCAGTGCCGATAGGACGGCCCTGAGTATTGCCGCGGACTTGAAGGGCAACTTGGCGCGATTGTCGGATCAGAGTGCGCAGCTTGAAGCGCGTTTGAAACGATTGAAGGAACCTTCAGCGTCGATGCTCTCGCAAGACAAGATGCCCAATCGCACCACCGTACAGACCGCGACGTGGAACCTCCCGTCCTCTTACCGCGGCCCCGCCGTACGCAGTGCGAGCAGCGGCGATATGGCGAAGCGGCCACATCCGGCATCCACCACACCAAGTAAACCCGCCTTGTCGATGATGCGGCTTAACGGTGGTGCGGGATCGGCTGTCACCAGCGGCAGAACCGGCCAGCGCGGCGGACTTAAGGCAGGCCAAGCGTCCGGCGGATCCTTTCAGGCAGGAAGCTCTTCGCGGCGGAAATGAGATGTTGCGGATTCGACTCCTGAAACCGCACGATTGATGTATGAGAGACGCCGGCCCGGAAGCCGGCGTCTTCCGTGAGCGCCTGCCGCATCCGCTACTTGACATTGTACACGGAATATGTAGATTGCGGAAGACCGGCCCTTATCAGGAAGAAACTCTTTTGAGCACGCAAACCTACGTTATCGGCATTGACCTTGGCGGAACCAAGGTGGAAGCCTGCCTGCTGGATGCACAGCGCAATGTTCTATCCCGTTGCCGCACTCCCTCCGAACCGGCGCTGGGCCTGGACCGCGTCTGCCAGAATATTCACAAGGTAGTTTTGGAAGTCGCCGGTGGAAAGCCGTTCTCGGCGGTGGGAATAGGCACGCCGGGCACGTATTTGCCCTTACAGGACATGCTCTTCGGCAGCCCACATACTCCGGTCTATGAGACGCCGGGCTTTGTCAGTCGGCTGCGGCGGGAATTCGGGGTGCCGCTGGCGGTCGAGAACGATGCCAACTGCCTCGGCATCGCCGAGTACTTTGCCCAGTGTGCGGGGACGTACCGCTTTGTGATGGCGGTAATTTTAGGGACGGGATTAGGTTGCGGGCTGGTGCTGGACGGCAAGCTGTATCGCGGCGCGCTGGGCGGGGCGGGGGAGATCGGGCACTGCACCATTGATTATCAGGGCCGGCTTTGTGAGTGTGGGCGGCGCGGCTGCGCGGAGGCTTACCTTTCCGGCTCGAGTCTCAGCCGCCGGTATGCCGAACTCTGCGGCCAGCACATGGAAGTCCCGCAGATCTACCAGCGCGCTCTGGCTGGAGATCGCGACGCCGCCAACCTGTTTGAAGAGAGCTGTTATTTCATGGGGGAGGTTTTTGCCAATGCGGTGAATGGCTTTGATCTTGAAGCGATCATCCTCGGCGGCGGCGTTTCCAACGTGCCCTGTTGGTATGGCCGTGTACCATTCTATCTTAAGCAATCTCTCTTTGGCCCTCCCCGTACGAATATCCCAATCTTGAAAGCCGTACTGGGAGATTCGGCGGGCGTGGTCGGGGCAGGGTATCTGGCCTTACGGGAATTGGGTTTGCTGGAGTTTTGATCCCCGGAAAGATGAAATCTTTTCGGCAAAGATGAACCGCAAACTATGCAGGCTCGTTCAAGAAGAAGAGCCTTACGGATCATCTTACGGAGAGCGGCCATGTTCATGCAAAAATATGAGCGGCAGACCTATGCTTTGCTGCGGATTGTGGTGGGATTTCTCTTTCTATGGCACGGATCACAAAAGTTGTTCGGTTTTCCGCCCTTGCCGGGCGTGCCGCCGATACATATCGTGGTGATTGGTGGAACGGTAGAGTTCTTCGGGGGACTGTTCATCATGCTGGGCCTGTGGACGCACTGGGCGGCTTTCATCGCATCGGGTGAAATGGCCTATGCCTATTGGACAGCCCATGCCCCCAGTGCCCTGCTGCCGATTATCAACCATGGAGAACCGGCGGTGGTGTATTGCTTCCTGTTTCTATTCATGTCTGCCGCAGGTTCCGGCATCTGGAGCATTGACCATCTGATATCTCGACGGCGATTCTCCGGTCAGCCGCCCTCATCCCCGGTATAAGCAGCACAGGCTCCCTAAAAGGAGCCTGTACTCTGTCCGCCACTTGCCCTATTCCTTCACGCGGTGTCGTTTTCGGGTCCGGACTTGGCGGGCAGGCCAATGAAGAAGGTTGTGCCCTTGTCGATTTCCGATTCGAAGGTCAGACTGCCGCCCATCGCTTCCACGATTCCTTTTGTAATGGACAGGCCCAGCCCCAGGCCCCCAGACGCCAGTTCGCTCTTGGTGGTAAAGAACGGGTCAAAGATCCGTGATTTGACGTCTTCAGGAATACCGGAGCCCTGATCGGTTACGGAAACGGTGAGTTGCCGGCCGTCGTAATTTGCTGCGATGCGCACGACGCCGCCGCTCGGCGATGCTTCAATGGCATTCTGAATGACGCTGAAGAGAATCTGCCGGAGCGAGTCCTCATGCAATAGGACAGCCTGCGCGGCGCGGCGCGTGTCTATCTCCATGGTGACGCCCTGTGCGCGGACATTTCCTTCGAGCAATTCCGTGACCTCGCGTATCACCTGGGCAGGCTGCACCTGCCCCGGTTTGATGATTTCGGGCTTGTATAGCTCGAACATCTGGCGAACAATGCGCGCGATGCGGTCCAGTTCCTTCTCGATCATCTCCACGAACCGGAAATGCTTGTGTTCGCGGGATACCGCCTGTTTGACCAGCAGGAAGGAATTCTTCACGCCGGCCAGCGGATTGTTGATCTCGTGGGCAATCCGCGCGGCCATGCGGCCTACCGCAGCCTGTTTTTCGCTTTCCGAACGCAGCCTTTCGAGCTGGCGGATCTGTGCCGTGCGTTCCATCACCAACTGCTCGAGTTCCTCGCTGTAACGCTCGGTGCGCTGTTCGGACTCCTTGCGCGCGGTAATGTCTTCGACCATTCCGGTCGTGTGCAGCAGTTTTCCGCGCTCATCCCGGGAAGCAAAGACCGTCAGGCTGCCGTACATGATCGAGCCGTCCTTGCGGAAATAGCGTTTGTCCAGATGGTAATGGTCGATCTTGCCGTAAATCAGATCTTCGAAGAGTTGATTGGCGTGGGCCAGATCATCGGGATGGGTGATGCCGGGCAACCCGAGGCGGCGCATATCCTCGAGGCTGTAGCCGAGGATTTGTTGAAAGGCAGGATTCACGTCGGCGATCTGAAAATCGGCATCCACCAGAATAATCCCGAAGGTGGCCCGCTCAAAGATCGAGCGGAAGCGAGCCTCACTCTGCCGCAGCGCCTCTTCGGCCTCCTTGAGTTCTGTGATGTCCCGTCCGACCTTGATGGCGGTGGTGGGCTCGCCTTCCTTGCCGGGAATCGCCTGATTGCGCCAGGAGAGCCAGCGCCAGCCGCTGCCAGTCATCATCCGGGTTTCAATGTCCGAGCGATAGTGTGGCGGCTCAAAGGTTGCTTGCCATTCACGCAGCACGCGGTCGGCGTCGTCCGGATGTACATCGGAAAGAAAGCTGGTATTGACCACCTCTTCTTCGGTCTTGCCGACCAGTTGAAGGAAATTGGGGCTTGCATACAGCCGAATTCCGTCGCGGCTTACCTTCATCACCATGTCGGTCTGGTTCTCGATGAGGAGCCGGTATTCCTCCTTGGATTTGCGCAGATCCTCTTCGGCTCGCTTGCGGTCGGTGATGTCCCGGTTGATCTCTAAAAATCCGATGGGGTTGCCGATGTCGTCGCGCTGGGGAGCCCAGCGGCTGGCCACGATAATCTGCCGGCCATCGCGGGCGACCTGCTCGATCTCGATTTCCAGATTTCCCTCTCGCAAGGTGCGATAAATAATGTCCGCCGTGGGAATCGGGTAGCGGGTTTGCAGCAATTCCTGAGTGGTCTTGCCGGTGGCCTCGTTGCAGCTCCAGCCGTAGAGGATTTCGGCGCCGTGGTTCCAGAAGGTGATGCGCCCATCAAGCGTCCGCACGATGATGGCGTCATTGGCCAGATCGAGCAGCGCCGCCTGCTCGCGCAAGGCGCTTGTTCGCAGGGCAACGACTTTCTCCAATCGGGCGTTGGCCTCACGCATGATCTGCTCATTGCGCTTGCGTTCGGTGACGTCCACGGTATGGAGAATGACCAGATCGGGCGGCAGCGCGACGCCGTGAACCAGAAAGTGCCGCTGTTCGCCCGTGATCCGCATCGAATAATCCAGTTCGGTTTGCAGGGTTGTTTTCTGGTCCTGACAGCGGCGCAGAAGAGCAACGACCTGCGGGTTTTTCCGAAAGAAGTCGGACGCTACCGCATTGAGCATGCCATTCAACCGATCCGGACTGTTGCGGATGGCGGCCTCGTTAAAATCCACCAGCAGAAAGTCATTCTCGACCTGCTTCCAAGTGTAGGTAGGAACGGGAAGGCTGCGGTACACTGCCTCGAATCGCCGCGCACTCTCGGTTAGAGCCTCTGCGGCGTAAACGCGGGCGGCAGATTCCTTCACCGCCGGGCCAGCCTTGCCATATTCGGTCATCACCATGGATACTCCCGCCGCGCCACGGATCTGCCCATCGTCATTACGCAGCGAAACGCAATGGGTATCTACCAGTGCCCGGCGTCGTGCAAACTCGATCACTTCGGCGATTCGCCCGGAATACGCGCCGCCCAGCACCCGACGCAGCATGGCCAGACTGCTCGAATAGTCCTTGAGCATATCGAAAGCACTTTTGCCGATCAGCGACAGGGATGCCGCACCAATCTCATCGACTCCCTTACCTTCCACATAGGTGATGATGCCCTCGCGATCCGTCCCCCAGAGGATCATCGGGACATTGGTTTGGAGCGCGTCCGGGCCGGGAGATTCTTCGGAGGCCGTCTCGGCAGGCAGACGCTCCTGAAGGATCCAGCGCAGGGTAGAGGAAAGGGCCCCCGACCGAACATGTTTTGCCGCCACGGCGCTGAAGGCGCCAAGCTGCATCAGGCGGTCGAGCCGCGCGCTATCGGTGTACGGAGTAACCACCAAGATCGGAATGGAGGGGTACTTTGCCCGCAAGTCAGGCAGCAGGGAGAAGGCATCGCAGCCACCGCGGCCCTCCTGGATAATAATCAAGGTATATTGGCCGTCAACGGGAAGGGTCGGCACGTCCTTCGGATGCATCGCAGCCCATTCACAGTGCGCCGCGCCAGCCTCTTTCAGCGCGGCATACAGTGAACAAATCCCGGTCGACATCGCGGTAATGATCAGGACCCGCGATAAGAATGGCAGAGCCACCGTCTGCACTGGTCGAGTTTTCATAGGAAAGCATCACTGCTCAATTCGTAAAACATCGCACGTTCATCCCCAAGTATACTCCTTACACTCTTATAACTCGCGGAAAGCTCTGTATTTATTCCCGCTGTGGCAGGCGTCTTCTTCAAGTTTCGGCGGAGCTTTGGACCTAATCTTGACTTTGACATCAGATTGCTTAGATTAACTCTGCAATGGTGAGACACGATCCGGGACCGTGATCGGATATGGTGATGGTCAGGAAAGGCGTAGATTCTACTACTTTGGGATTGGCGTGAGTCTTTCAACTTTTGGATATGCCGGCGAGGCGGCGGCACTTAGCGCATCCGTTTGCTGGACAGCAACCTCCTTGCTATTTGCCCAAGCGGGCAAGAGAGCCCAGCCGCTGGGCATGAACATGTTTCGTCTGCCGTTTGCGGCGCTGTGCCTCGGAATTTTTCTCTGGTTCTCCAGCGGCAAGGTGATTCCTCAGGGTGCAACCAACATGCAACTCTGGCTGCTGGCGCTCTCGGCGTTTTTGGGTTTGGCCTTCGGTGACGGTTTCTATTTCCGGTCTCTGACACTGATCGGACCGCGCCGGGCGACGCTGCTCTCCGCTTCGACGCCGGTGGTGACCGCGTTGCTTGCGGTGCCACTGCTGGGAGAGGGCTTGAGTTGGGTTGCCTGGGGTGGCATCCTACTGACCACCGGCGGTATTATTTGGGTCATTGCCGAGCAGCATGAAAATGGCGCGCCGGTCGCCAATTTGAAGGCGGGAATTATCTACGGGCTGATGGGCGCGTTCGGACAGGCGACGGGACTGCTGGTAGCCAAGATTGCCATGAACGGCACCATGGCCGCGATTCCCACGGCTTTCTTCCGCATGTTTTCCGCGGCCCTGATGGTGTGGGTGTGGGGAATGGCGACGGGAAATCTGAATCGGATTCAACCGGTTTTGAAAAATAAAGACGCGCTGCGTCCGCTGCTGCTGGCTTCGCTGCTCGGCCCGGTGACGGGGGTTTCGCTGGTGCTCTTTGCGTACCGGACCACCGAAGCCGGGGTGGTAGCCACACTTTCCACGCTGTATCCGCTGTTGGTAGTGCCCGTAGTCTGGCTGCGTGGGGACGGCACGCCCACCTTCCGCACGATTGCCGGAACGGTGATTGCAATGGTCGGCGTCGCTATTATTTTCCTGCGCTGAATTGAGCATCGGATGTCGTAGCGGAACCTCTTTTTGGGAGACGAGGTACTATCCTTAGAACTCCAAGGAGGAGATTATGAACAAGCTCAATTTTAAGGGCAACTGGCACGAAGTGGCAGGCAAACTCAAACAACGCTACGGCAACCTGACGGATGATGATCTGACTTTTTCCGAGGGCAAAGAGGAAGAACTCCTCGGCAGATTGCAGAACAAAATCGGCAAGTCCAAGGAAGAAATCCGCAATATGATCTCCGACCTCTGATGCGGCTTTCTCCTTAAGGCCTTGTGTTCGCCGGACGAGAGCCCGCGCAAGGTTCACCAACTATTGCTAAGAAAGCCCCGTCATCGATGGGGCTTTCTGCTTTTGAAACGGCGCTTATTCTTGCAAACCACTCTATCTTTAAGACCCTATGGACAGCTATCTATAGTCAACGGAGAACAGTATGAAGACCTTATGGCTTGGATTCGCAATGATCCTTCTTTTAACAACATGGTGCGTGGCGGTCACTCCTGCCCCGCAGACTTCGCCGTCCGCGCCGCAAAGCGGAAAGGTTGCTGCGCCACAGGCGGATAAACCTGCATCGCAGATGACCGCTAAGCCTGACGCCGGACCCAAAGGCACGGCCATCCTGACGCAGGCGGAAGCGGACTCTCTGCAAGTGAAGGGGGATAGTCTGCTGGCGCAGGCCGGCATCAAGGAAGTTCCGGTGGGTGTCGCATCCACGACTGATATTATCTACATCCTGGTGATCGTGCTGCTGGCCGTGGTCATCATCCGCGTGATCAGTTGAAGACGTCAGAGATGGTATTCAGCGGAAACCATAGAGCGGCTCTGCTCAGGTGGCCGGTGCTGCTGGCCGCTCCGTTGCTCTACGTCTCGTGCGCCGCGCTGACCGGGCACTTGGCGGAGTCCCAGCGCGGGAGCGAATCGGTGCTAAATGTGCGGCACCGGGATCAGCAGAAGCAGTCCGACTGTCTTGCCGCCTGCGTGGATATGGTGCTCGATTACTATGGCTTTCAAGCGGTGGTGCCCGACACGGCGCTGCCGCTCGAGCTGATTTCCCTGACGCATCGCTTGAATGCCGCGGAGTTGCGGGACACGGACGGGAATAGGTTGTTTGCCGCCGTGTTGCAACTGACCCCCGCCGAGGCCGCCGAACACATTGTCCGGGGCAGGCCGCTGATTCTGATTTACAAGCCGTCGCGGCGCAACCCGGTCTATCATAGCGTAGTGCTATCCGGTTACTGCGACCCGAAGGGCAAATTTCTGGCGCATGATCCGGCGCATCACAAGCCGCGCTGGATCGGGCTCAAGCGTGGCACCACCTTTGAGGACAGCGGCAAATATCTGGTGCTGCTGGTCGGTTTGCATGGTATGTAGGCCGAAAAATTCGACAAGAACCCTTCAGGGTTGATTTACAGCGGTCCGCGCCGTACATTATGGTTGCGGACTTTTTTCTGCCCAAATTCGGGCGCAACAATTCACCGCTTTTGCCTATCAAAAGGGCATGGGGCGGCCACAATGCACCGCTCATCCTGTATCTTGCCGCGGTGTTCACTATTTCACCTCTCAGGAATCCGATTATGACACTTCTGGATGACCTCAACCAGCGCTATCTGACGTTGCATACTGCCAAAGAGGACGCCTTCTGGGCCGCTAAAATGGGACTGAAGGGCGGGGATGAACATGTGCTGGAAAAGAACGAGATCCGCCTGAAGGAGTTTACCACCGACGGCAGTTGGATTCCCAAGCTGCGCCAGGCTCTCGGGCAACCCGGCCTTGGCGAGCAAGAGCGCGTGGGCCTCGAAGGCTGGCTGCACTTCTTTGAAGTGAACGCCATGGAGAGCAAAGAAGCCCTGGCCGTAATGAGCAAAATCGTCGGCATGGAAGCGGATCTGGCCAATGCCCGCACGCGAATGAAACTGGGATACAAGGATCCGCAAACGGGCGCACTGGTCCCCAGCAGTTCCGTCAAGCTCCGCCTGATGGTGATGACCAATCCGGAAGAAGGCATCCGCAAGGCGGCGTGGGAAGGGCTGCGCTCGATTGAAGGCTATGTGCTGGAGAATGGCTTCATCGAGATCGTCAAGGAGCGCAACCGCCTTGGCCGCCTGATGGGCTACCGCGATTTCTATGACTGGAAAGTGAAGATGTTCGAAGGCTTCTCTATTGAGGAGCTGTTCCGTGTGCTCGATGAGCTGGAAGTCAACACGCGTGAGGTTGGCCGCGCATCGGTGGAGGCCGTGGCGAAGGCGAAGGGACCGCAGGCCATCGAGCCGTGGAATTTCGAGTTTGCCACCGCCGGAGATCTCAGCGCCGAGTTGGACCCCTATCTGCGCTTCGGATCGGCGCTCTTGAACTGGGGCCGCTCCTTTGCCAAGATGGGTATCCGCTACCATGGCGCGAAGTTGACACTGGATCTGGTGGATCGCAAGGGCAAGTATGAGAACGGTTTCATGCATGGCCCGGTACCGGCGTTCATCAACCGCGAGGAATTTTTGCCGGCGCGGATCAATTTCACGGCCAATGCGGTGCCGGGACAGGTCGGCAGCGGCAAGCGCGCGCTGGAGACACTCTTCCATGAAGGCGGCCACGCGGCGCACTTCTCCAATATTGAGATGCCCGCGCCGTGCTACTCGCAGGAATTCGCGCCGACGTCTATTGCCTTTGCCGAGACGCAGTCCATGTTTCTCGATAGCGTGGTTGGCGATCCGGACTGGCTGACGCGCTATGCCAAAAATGAGGCCGGGCAGCCCATGCCGGCGGAACTGATAAAGCGATCCCTCAAAGAGCGCCACACGTTCCTGGCTCATCAACTGCGCAAACTGATGATCGTCCCCTATTTCGAACGCGCCCTCTACGGGATGTCCGACAGCGAACTGACACCGAAGAATATTCTCGAAGCCGGACGGCGCATTGAGGCCCAGATGGTCCATCAGCCCTCGGATGCCCGCCCCATTTTGAGCGTGCCGCACCTGCTGGCCAGCGATTCGTCGGCTTATTACCATGCCTATGTGCTGGCCCAGATGGCGGTCTACCAGACGCGGGCCTTTTTCCTCGAGCGTGACGGGCGGATTACGGATAATCCGCGCGTCGGCAGCGCCCTGGCCGATATTTACTGGAAGCCGGGCAACTCGAAAACATTCTTCCGCTACATTGAAGAACTGACGGGCAAGCCCTTCTCTGCCAAGGCAACGGTGGATCTGGTCAACAAACCGCTCGAAGTGATGCTGGCCGAGACCGATGTGATTATTGAGAAGGAGAAAATCCTGCCTGATGATCAGGGGCCGGTGGAACTGGGCGCGAAGATTCGAATGATACACGGCGACGAACTGATTGCCTCCACCGAAGATGACACCTTCGAGCAGATGGCCGCGGAATATGAACGCTGGCTGCACACGCAAGAACAGTAAGCGCGCCCCCTTTTTCTAAGATACGGACGGGTTGACCCTACAGGTCAGCCCGTTTCTTTTTGAGGAGGCGAGCTGAAGGGGTGCCGTCAGATCTGCGCGGCGCAGGCGGAAGTGCAGACAAGAGCCTTGATCCAACTTTACTCTGCGGGGCGATTGCCCACGTTGGAAAAGCGAGCGGAGTAACTCCTTCATAGGCCTACATGGGTTTAAGTATAGCTTTTTCGGTAAGGACATGGGTCTGTCAAAAAACATCGTTCAGGATGTTGACAAAACAGGGTTTTCTCTTTATCATACAGAGACCGCGAAGGAAAGCCCTCGAGGCTGCTTTCATCCACTTTCCCAAGACCAGATGTTGATGAAGTCCAGTATGGAAACGAACACTTCCGGAGGAGAGGTCAATGAAAGTCCGTTCACGATTTTGGGTAATTCTGGGGCTGCTGTGCCTTGCCGCACTCACCTTGGCTGTGCAAACAAAAGTCACGTGGGATCCAAATGACCCGAAGCATGTCAAACCGTCTGCCGGAACCGCTCTCTCGGTTCTGCAAGGCGACGAAGCTCTCAGCGCGGCGCACGCCGCGTGGGCACGTTATCAGGCCACCGGCAATATGACGCCGGAGGAAAAGGAACTGGTGTACCGTTTTGGATTGGAGCGCAGCGGAAACAGTCTGGACAATGTCGGCGGCCCGGATGGGGGAGGCTATCGCTATAAGGACAATGTATCCCCGGACACCGCCACCTATAATTGGATTGAATTGACCGGTGATGCGCAGGCCACATGGGTCAGCGGTTGGACCAGCCATGATGACGGGACGAGCACAAGCAAGTATCCCATCGGCTTTGCCTTCCCCTTCTACGGCGTGAATCGCGACTCTTTCTGGGTGTGTTCGAATGGCCAGATCGAGTTCGGCGCGGCGTCGGCTTCGAACTACACGTCCTGCATTCCGCAGCAATCCACATGGGGCCCGGCGATCCTGCCGTATGTCTGGGATCTGCACCTCGATAACGGCGGACATTCCGTCGGAGTCAACACGGTGGGCTTCCGCAACTTCGGCAGCTATCTGGTGATCGAGTATGATTCCGTGGGCTACTGGAGCAGTTCCTATGCGGGATCCAGTCTGAAGTTCGAAGTCATTTTGTACAGCAACGGCAAGATCAAACTCCAGTACAATAATCTGTCGCTGGCAGGTGGCGCTCCGATGGGCACGGTGGGCGTTCAGAATGGCTTGGCCTCACCCAGCAATTCCCTTGCCTACCGCTGCGGAAGCAGCGCCAATACCGTGATGCCGCTGGTGAATGGCCGCGCCATCTGGTTTTACCAATTGCCAAGCTTGTTGCATGACTACGCCACGTCTTCGGTTCAAAATCCGCTGCCGGGCATACCCTATCCCATCAACAGCTCGGTGCAGATTCAGGCCACCTTTACCAATGCGGGTTCTACCACCGAAGCCTCGCCGGTCAAGTACCGTTTCAACAACGGCACGGTGGTGACGGAAACCACACCCTCGCTGGCGCAGTACGGCGTGGATGCTCACACCTTTGCAACCAACATTACTATGCCCGCTGTGGCCGGTCAGTACACGCTCGTGGTGTGGACGGATCTGCCCGGAGACCTGGATCACACCAATGATACGATCCGTGTGCTGGTCAACGCCACCGACTGCTGGGATCTGCATGCCGGTTCGAACGTTGTGAATCTCACCGGGGAAACCACGTGCGGTTATCCCACGCGGTACACGGCCACCTGCCTTGGAGCGTACGACTCCTATGCAGACAAGATTTACCGCTGGACCGTGACGCAGCCGGGGCAATACTTGATCAGTGTCAACCCCGGCACGGGCAGCTTCTACTATCCCGGTATTCTGGTAAGCAACCATTGCCCGCCCGATTCGAACTGCATTGTCTCAGCGACCTCGTCGAACTCCGGGCCGGTGCAGACGGCCTGCACTAACTTTACGGTGGGCACCTATTACATCATGGTGGCGACGGAATTTTCCACCTGCATTCCGTCGTACTCTTTGAACATCATGAGCTGCTCGCGGATGCGTTGCTGTTACAATGGCGGCAATTCCTGCGTGGACACTACGCAGGCCGCCTGCACGGCTCTTGGCGGTACATGGACGGCGGGCATGACCTGCGCGACCAACGCGTGTATTCCCGGCGACGGTTGTGCGGGAGCGATTCCCATCAGCTTCGGCGCGGCGGACTCGATTTTTGCCACCGGGACCACACTGGGCTGCGACGTAACCTGTACCGATACCTGTGCGGGCACCACACAGGGGACGATCAGCAGCAGCCCCGATTTGTTCTACCGGCTGACACTGTCGTCTTGCCGCCTCGTGGAGATGAAGCTTGAACCCAACGACATGTATCTTGTGGTCTGGAACAACAATCAGTGCTGCCTGAATACCCAATTCCTGTGTGATGACGATGCCTCCTACTTCGACACCACGGGACTCCACTGGGTGCACCACCGTCCCACGGGGCTCAACTCCTTTGTGGCAGACACCATGCCGGCCGGGACGTACATTATCCGTGTCGGCTACTACAGCACAGGGTCGGGTCCGTACAACCTCACCATCTATAGTGATGGAACCTGCAACACGGCCACCTGCGATTCGGCGCGGGATGTCACGCTTTACCGCATTAATGCCGCGCGGGAGGACTCGTGTGTGCAGCTCACGTTTACCGCACCGGTGGCGGGAAGCTACGAGGTCTGGAATACCACCGACAAGAATGCGGCGTTCGATCCGCACAATCCCTTGCCGCCGTGGACGCTGGCGGTAACGCTGAATGCCACGGTGGGATTCAATGCGTGGATGGATCCGTCGGCGGTATCCCTGAACCGGCGCTACGTGCTGCGGCATATCTGCCCATAACCGGGCAGGCCAGAACAGAACAGGGAAGGGTGAGCCTGCGGGTTCACCCTTTTTCTATTTTGAAAACGTGGTTCAATCGCTCCAAGATCTTATTTTACAAAGCTGTGGGGGAAAGTCTCCCGCGATTTGCAGACGAGCATTGCTGCAACTTTCTTCAGCAAAACTCTTGCCTTATACGTGAAACTGTTGTAACTTGCACCATGCGATGTGGGAACACTGGTGTGCTGCTTGGGTGCGGTGGAGATGGAGACCGTGCGGCAGATTGTCCCACACAAAGCCCATTGCTATCTACCTCACCGGGGACATCTGATGAAACGTTTTCTGTTGCTGATCTGCGTGGCGGCTCTGTACATGGCGGGTTGCACCACCGAAGGGGACAAGATTTACAACACCTACAACATAACGCCGGACAGCACGGGTCTGGTGATGATCACCAATCCAACACCGGGGGACACGGTGGTGGCGCTGTTCAATTGGGTAGAGTGCAACCATCCGAGCTACTACTGCCAGTGCCCGTGGGGTTTTACGCTGGATACGACGTTCACGGCGACCGTTATTGCCAGTGTGCCGGGTGAGATTCAGGACGCGCAGGTGTACATGCAACAGTATTCCTATGGAAGCTTCGCACCGTTTGGTCCGGTGTTGCATCCGGCATCCGACACCTTCAACATCGATTTTTGCAGCGCGACGTCCAGTTTCAACTACTCGTCTTACCATCAGGATATTCGCGGTAACTTCTACGTACAGGTCAGCACAAGCCGCGGAGCCAACATCGTAAGCCGGACTATCCCCTTTGTTCTGACCTATGACTATGCAGTACCGTCTCACGCCGCACCTGCGGCTCCGGCGGCCGATACCCTCTTCGAGAGTCCGTATGGGAGCCTGTACGTTCAGTGGTGTGCCATGTCGCCGCGAATAGATGATTTCATTGTGTGCCGGCGTGCCGCAGGGGCTGCGCAGATCGAGGCGGACACGTTTCCTAACCAGAACTGGCAGTACTCCGTTCAGGACTATCTCCCCCTGGCCAACTATTCAGTGTGGATCAAGGCCTCCAATGAGTATGGCGTTTCTCCGGCCTCGGACACGCTACGCCTTACCACTCTGCCCCCCGTTGTCCCTGCGGAGCTGGGGGCCTGGGTTCATGCCGGCGGCATTGTGGAACTTCAGTGGCAGAACCGCAGCCGCGGGTTTGACTCGGTGCTCGTCGCCCGCCGCGATACGCTATCGGCCTTCTCAACCCTCTGTTCCCTGCCGCGCGGAGAAGAGTACAATCCTCCGACCTACTACACCGACTCTACGGCCGTCGCCCACATGGTCTACTTTTACAAGGTCGGCGTTGTCTACCCGACGGGCACGTGGTGGACTACTGATTCCGTAGGCGTGTGGATTCCGTAACCTGAACATTTTCTCATGACACATCTTCTCAAATCGCTGAGCGTCTGTGCGTTGCTGTGCGGCTTTTGCCTGGCCTTCGCCGCTGAGGCGCCATCGAACGCGCTCTCCGACTACATTCGCTCGCTGGTGGGCACGCAAGGGGAAGGCAACACCTATCCCGGCGCCGTCGCGCCTTTCGGCATGATTCAGCTCAGCCCCGACACGGAAGACTCGCTCTGGGAAACCGCATCGGGCTATGAATATGCCGACAGTTCCATCATCGGATTCAGCCTGACGCACCTGAGCGGCACGGGTATTCCTGACCTTGGCGATTTCCCGTTTATGCCGCAAATCGGCCTGCCGAAGTTTACTCCGGGACCCAAGGCCCGTCCCGATTCCGGTTACCGCTCGCCGTATTCCCATGCCGATGAGACGGCGTCCGCAGGCTACTACAAGGTGAAGCTTCGGAAACCGGCGGTGACGGTGGAACTGACCGCCGCCGAGCGCGCGGGTATGCTGCGTTTTACCTTTCCGCAGACCGACAGCGCCTGCGTGCTGACAGATCTGAATCACGTGCTGCGCTGGAATGTGATCTGGTCGGCGGTTCGGGTGGAGAACGATTCGACGGTGACAGGCTATCATATTGTCAATGGCTGGGCGCGCGACCGCCATCTGTATTTCGCCGCGCGCTATTCCCGGCCCTTCGATGATTACGGTATTGTGCGGGACGGCAAACCGGTGCTCTACAACGGCTACCGCTTCCGCAGCAAGGCCGAGGCGGCGGGCAAGAGCCTGCAGATCTACGCCCGCTACAAAACGGGCAAAGACGAGCAGATTCTGGTGAAGGTTGCCGTTTCGGCCATCAGTGCGGAAAATGCTCTGAAGAATCTCGAGGCGGAGATTGCCGGTTGGGATTTCGAAAAGGTCCGCGAACAGACACGGCAGAAGTGGAACAGAGAACTGGGCCGGATCGAGATTGAAGGCACGCCGCAGGAGAAGGAGACCTTCTATACGGCGATGTACCATGCCTTCCTCGCGCCGAATCTCTATCAGGATGTGACCGGTGAGTACCGCGGTCTTGACGGCAACACGCATAAAGCCGAAGGTTTTTCCAACTATGCGATCTTCTCCCTGTGGGACACCTACCGGGCCACGCATCCGCTGTTTGCCCTGATTCAGGCTCCGCGTGATGCGGACATGATCCATTCCATGCTGGCGCATTATGACCAGAGCGTCGAGCACCTGCTGCCCGTGTGGTCTTTGCAGGCCAACGAAACGTGGTGCATGATCGGCTATCACGCGGTGCCGGTGATTGTGGATGCCTATCTGAAAGGCGTGAAGGGCTTCGATCCCCAGCGCGCTTATGAGGCGGTCAAGACCACGGCGATGAATCCCCACTATGATAATGTGGCCGCGTATGCGAAACTTGGCTGGGTGCCATGCGACAAAGAGAACGAATCGGTTTCCAAGACTCTGGAATATGCTTATGATGACTATTGTGTAGCACAGATGGCCAAGGCGCTGGGCAAGACCAGTGACTACGAGTACTTTACGAAGCGGGCCGGCGCCTACAAGAATCTGTTCGACCCAGGTTATGGGCTGATGCGCGGCAAGGATTCGCAGGGACAATGGCGCACGCCGTTCGAGCCGCACCAGTACGTGGAAGGCGGCGATTTCACCGAAGGCACGAGCTGGCAGTACACGTGGTATGTCCCGCAGGATGTCAGTGGCCTGATCTCGCTGATGGGCGGCAAAGAGCGCTTCGCAAAGAAGTTGGATTCCCTGTTCGTCGTGGAGGCGGATACCGGCAAAGGCGTGGATGACATTCAGGGGAGAATCGGCGAGTACTGGCACGGCAATGAGCCCAGCCATCATATTATCTTCCTCTATGATTATGCCGGGCAGCCGTGGAAGACTCAGGCGCGCGTGCACGAGATTATGAAGACGCAGTACGGCAACAAACCGAATTCGCTGACGGGTAACGACGATTGCGGGCAGATGTCCGCCTGGTACATTTTCAATGCGCTGGGCTTCTACCCGGTCTGCCCCGGCGGCAATGATTACAGCATCGGCAGCCCCACCTTGAAGAGTGCGAAAGTGCATCTGTCCAACGGCAAGGTGTTTATGATGCAGGCGCAGAATCTCTCGGACAAAAACATCTACATCCAGTCCGTGAGTCTGAACGGCAAAGCATGGAGCACTCCTTTTCTGCCGTACGATGAACTTAAGAACGGCGGTGTGATTGTTTTCACGATGGGACCCGAGCCCAATAAAACATGGGGCAGTGTCCCGGTGGCGCACGAATAGTCCGCAAAACTCTCGAGCAATGGACTTTAGAGCATGAATGCCGCAGGCTCCTTTCATCTTGAAGGAGCCTGCACATTTTGAGTCAGAGCCCAAAGTTTTTGCCGTGCAAAGTTGAACAAGTCAACGGGATTTTGTATACTTGCGCCGTACCCGGCCCATCAGGCCTGACTGCGCCGCGAGTCATGTGTTCAAATGGCTTTGCTGCTTTGGTTTGACGAAAAGACGGTTGGACTGACGAATCGCGATGAAGACGAACCTGTTTCTGAAAATTTTCAAGACACCGAAGACCGTGATCAGCCGCGAGGCCTTGGGGGCCGATGCGGAGTTTCACCGTGTCGGCGCGGAAATTGAGGCCAAAGTCCGCAAGCTGTTTCGCGGATCGCTGGCGATTCGCGTGGTGACCGCCGGTTCCACGAATGCCTGCGAGCAGGAATTGGTGGCGCTCGGCAATGCCTATTACGACGTCGAGCGCTTCGGTGTGCACTTTGTGGCCTCGCCGCGGCATGCCGACATGCTGATGGTCACCGGCCCGGTCAGTCGCAACATGCGGGATGCACTGGTGCTCACCTATGAGGCCATGCCCGAGCCGAAAATTGTTGTGGCTGTAGGCGATGATGCCATTAGCGGTGGGATCTTCAAAGAGTCTTATGCCGCGCTGGATGGTGTCAAGAATGTGATTCCGGTACACTATGAAATCCCCGGCGATCCGCCCTCGCCGCGTCAGATTCTGGTGGCCTTGCTGGCGATTTTGAGCGATCTGGAGACCCCATCCCGTTCATGATAGACCTTTTCGATAACCTTACGTCCGAAGCAGGATTCTCTGCGATCTTTGTTCTGTTTGCCGCCGGAGCGTTGGGCTCGCTGCTGCTGAAGGGCCGCGACCATGCCGCCAATCTCTGGGGCCATTGGCTTGCCATCGTGGGATCGGCGCTGGGTGTTGCCGTCTCGGGAGCCGCGCTGATCGGAGGCAGAACTCCAGTCTTCAATGCCGAATCTTCCTTCCCCCTGCTTTCCCTGTCCATTCGCCTCGACTCGCTGTCGGGGTTTTTCATGCTGGTCATTTCGGCCGTGGCGCTGCTCTGTTCCATCTATGCGCTCGGTTATGCGCGCCATTACTACGGCAAATACAATATCGGTGTGCTGGGCTTTTTCTACAACAGCTTTATTGCCAGCATGCTCCTTGTTGTGACGGCGCGCAACGGGCTCTGGTTTTTGATCGTGTGGGAAGTGATGTCTCTGGCGTCCTATTTCCTGGTAATCTACGAGCACCGGGAGAAGGCCAGCATCAAGGCGGGCACACTCTATTTTGTAATGACGCATCTGGGCACCGCGTTTATTGTGGTGTCCTTTTTGATGATGTTCAGCGTGGCGGGCTCCTTCGATTTCGACAGCATCAAGGCGGCGCTTCCCGGCGCATCGCCCACGTTGCTCAGTGCCGTCTTTTTGACGGCCTTGATCGGTTTCGGCACCAAGGCGGGCATTATTCCGCTGCATATCTGGCTGCCCAGCGCGCACCCTGCCGCGCCGTCGCATGTTTCGGCCCTGATGTCGGGTGTGATGATCAAGACCGGCATCTACATGCTGATCCGCATCGGCCTCGAATTGCTGCCTCATCCCATGCTCTGGTGGGGAACCGTGGTGCTGATCATCGGTGCGGTCTCCTCGCTGCTCGGTGTGCTCTATGCCTTAGCCGAGCATGACCTGAAGCGGCTGCTGGCCTATCACAGCATCGAAAATATCGGCATTATTCTGCTGGGGCTGGGAAGTTCGCTGGTGTTTTCCGCGCTGGGACACTCCGCGCTGGCCGTACTGGGGCTGATGGCGGCGCTTTACCACACCATGAATCACGCGACCTTCAAAGCGTTGCTGTTTTTGGGATCGGGCGCGGTGATTTCCGAAACTCACACCCGCAACATCGAAGAGTACGGCGGGCTGATCCGGCATATGCCGCAGACCGCGCTGTTCTTCTTAGTCGGTTCCATGGCCATCTCCGCGCTGCCGCCGTTCAACGGCTTTTTCAGCGAATGGCTTACCTTCCAGACGCTGTTCAACGGCGTCACCGCCTTCGATGTGCTGAAGGGCTTTCCCTTTATTCTTGCCATCGGCTCTCTGGCCTTCACCGGCGGCTTGGCCGCCGCCTGCTTTGTCAAGGTTTTCGGCACCACGTTTCTGGCGCGGCCCCGCAGCACCGAAGCCCAGCACGCTAAGGAAGCGGGGCTGTCCCTGCGCATCGGCATGGCGGGCTTTGCCATCGCCACACTGCTGCTCGGCGCGGGCGCAGGCATGGTCTCGCGGGGTCTGGCGAGCATTGCCGGCACATTGGTTGGCGTCATGCCTATGGCGGAATTCAGCCCGGCGGCGGTGGTACTGCCCCAGGGGTTCGCCTCTGTGTCCATGCCTGCCGTACTGCTCCTTCTGATTTTAGCGATGGCGGCAGCCGGCGCATGGGTGGCCGTGCTCGCCGGAAAACGCAAGGTTGTCATCGGCCCAACGTGGAACTGCGGCGGCGAACTGACGCCACGCATGGAAATTACCGCGACAAGTTTTTCGCGCTCGATTATTACCGTCTTCAAAGGCGTGCTGCGGCCTACGAAGCAGACGGACATCGAATATCACGACGACCGGTTGCGCTACTTCCCCAAGACGGAAACCGTGACGCTGAAATTGCGCGACATCTATCAGCCCTATTTGTATCAGCCGTTGCGGCAGCTCACCGACCGTATCGCCGCGCAAACCCGGCGCATTCAAAGCGGCAACATCAACGCTTACATTCTGTACATTTTTCTCGCCCTGATCGGCCTTCTGCTGGTCCACGTTCTCTAAGGTTCATCCGCATCATGCCCGCAAGTCTCATCTGGGTTCTTCATATTATCCTCATTCCCGCGCTCTCGCCCTTTTATGTGGGCCTGACGCGCAAGATCAAGGCGCGGCTGCAGAACCGCACCGGCGCGTCCTGCTTTCAGCCGTACCGCGATCTGCAGAAGCTGTTTGCCAAGGACGAGGTGATCAGTGAGGATGCCTCCTGGCTGTTCCGCGCCGCGCCGTACCTGATTTTCGCGGTGACGCTGATTGTCGGCGCGAGCATTCCGCTGCTCTCGACCGCGCTCACCAACCCGCTCACCGGCGATTTTCTGGTGGTGGTTTACCTGCTGGCCCTGGGAACGTTCTTTCTGGCGCTGGCGGGTATGGATACGGGAAGCGGTTTCGGCGGTTTCGGATCCAGCCGCGAAATGCTGGTGGCCGCGCTCTCGGAAGCCGGATTGGTGCTCTCGCTGCTCACGCTGGCGCTCATCAGCCACTCGACCAATTTGACCACCATCGCCGCGACGATTACGGCGCTGCCTTTCCCGGCCTTCGCACCGATTCTGCTCGCCTTTGTGGGCTTTGCCATTGCGCTGCTTGCCGAAACCTGCCGCTATCCCTTCGATAATCCGGCGACGCATCTGGAATTGACGATGATCCACGAAGCGATGCTCATCGAATATTCCGGCAAGCGGCTGGCGCTGATGGAATGGGCTTCGGCCAACAAGTATTTGCTGTTCATTGCGCTGGGAGCCAATCTTTTTTTCCCGTGGGGCATTGCCCACACTCTCGAGGCCGGTCCGCTGTTGCTCGGGCTGTTTTCGCTGCTGCTCAAGGCCGCCGTATTCAGTACGGCAATTGCCGTCATCGAATCGAGCATCGCCAAGTACCGCATCATGCGGCTGCCGGACCTGCTGTTCACTTCCTTCATCGTGAGCATCATCGCTCTCGGATTGACGCTGTAGACCTATGGAACATATTCTTCCGCAAATTCTGCTGATGCTGGCGACCGTAGTGTTTGCCCCGGCGGTGTTTCTGCATCTGACGCACAAAAATTCCTCCGCCGTCGCGCTCTACATCCTGCAATCCGCCGCCATTGCCTGCCTGCTGGTGCTGGCGACGTTTGAGCAGTTCTCGCCGCTTCTGGCACTGGCGATTCTTTCCACCATTGCCGTCAAGCTGGTGATCGCGCCGTATTTCTTCTTCCGGCTCATCCGCCATCATCAGCTCCGGTTTTCGGTCAGCACCTATCTGAATGCGCCGCTCACGCTGGCGGTGATTGCCATGCTCGTTGCGCTGGTGCAGACCGATTTTTTCAAGCCGCTGGTCAGACTGGCCCCCTCCGGGCAGACGCCGCTGCTGATTACCTCCATTGCCACGATTCTGATTTCGATGTTCCTGATGATTAACCGCAAGGGCGCATTGTCGCAGATGCTGGGCATCCTGTCGCTGGAGAACGGCATCGTGGCCTTTGCGCTGTTTGCCGGGCTGGAGCAGAACCCCGCCCTGCAGCTCGGCATCACGTTCAATATTCTGATCTGGATTGTGATTGCTTCGCTGTTTGCCGCGATGATCTTCCGCCAGCACGGCTCGCTGGACGTCACCACCATGAAGGAACTGCACGATTAATATGGTCCTGCTGCTTCTGATTTTGATTCCCCTGGCCGCTGCGCTGGCCACTTTGCTGGCCGGAAAAGCCACGCGCACGTTTGAAGCGATTGCCGCCGTGGCGGCGCTGGGCGAGGCGGCGTTGGTGGCCGTCATTACCGCGCAGGTGGGAAGGGAAGGCCGCTGCGGGTTTGATTCGCTGCTGGCGGTGGATGCCCTCGGCACCATTGTTTTGTTGACCGTTGCAGTGGTCGGCGTGGCCGCAGCGTTCTATTCGATGGGCTATTTGCGCGAGGAAGTGCGCAAGCAGATTATCGGTTTGCGGCGGGTGAAACAGTATTTTGTGCTGTTCCATCTGTTTCTGATGGCCATGTTCTTTGCCGTGTCCACTGTGAATCCGATTATGATGTGGATCGCCATCGAAGCGACCACCTTGTCCACCGCGTTTCTCATTAGCTTCTACAGCAAGTCCAGTTCGATGGAAGCGGCGTGGAAATATCTGATCATCAATTCTATCGGCCTGTTGCTCGGCTTCTTCGGCACGTTGCTGTTTATGACCGCCACACGCGATTTGCCTGCCGACCTGCTGGTTAACTGGCAGGTATTGCTCGCCAATGCCTCGCGGCTGGATCCGCTGGTCGCCAAGATTGCCTTTATCTTCGCGCTGATCGGATACGGCACCAAGGCGGGCCTGGTACCGATGCATACCTGGCTGCCCGACGCGTACAGCAAGGCGCCGTCTCCCATCAGCGCGCTCTCCTCGGGAGCGCTGATGAATGTGGCCGTGCTGGCGATTCTGCGCTTCAAGATGGTGACCGACAAGGCGATTGATCCGCACTTCTCGCAGAATTTGATGATTTTTTTCGGCGTGGTCTCGGTGGTGGTGGCGGCGTTCATCATGTTCCCGCAGCGCAACTACAAGCGGCTGTTCGCCTATTCCAGTATCGAGCACGTCGGCATCCTGGCGCTGGGTTTCGGCTTCGGCGGCCTCGGCGCGTTTGCCGCTTTGCTGCACATGATCTACCACTCCCTGTCCAAATCGATCCTGTTCTATTCGGCGGGTAATGTGCTGATCAAGTTCGGCTCCACCAAAATCGCCAACATCAAGGGTCTTCTGCCCGCGCTGCCGTTGACGGGATTGATTCTGATTCTTGGCTTTCTCTCCATTACCGGTACGCCGCCTTTCGGAATGTTCCTGACCGAAGTCTACATTCTGACGGCGGGCATGGCCGCACATCCCGCCGTGGTGGTCACGGTCATTGCCATGCTGGCGCTGGTGTTCATCGGCTTCCTGCGGCACATCGTGGCCATGACCTTCAGCAAATCCGCCGAGCCGCTGCCCGCCGGAGAAGCCAACCTGATGACGACGCTGCCGCCGGTGATTCTGCTGTCCACGCTGATTATTATCGGCGTTGTGGTGCCGGAGCCGCTGAAGGCTCTGCTGGAGTCGGCGGCATCTTTTATCCGGTGATCCTATGAGCACACCTTCTACCATACTTCAACGCTATCTTCCGCACCCGGCCACGATGCACGGCAACCTGGCGGTGTGTGAAGTCTCCGCACAGGAGATCGTCTCCGTGTGCGAGCGGCTTTATGTTCAGCATCGTCTGCCGCTGAAGACGATCACTGCCTTCGATGAGCGCCGCGAATCCGGTTTCTTCCGTATGATGTACCTGTTTGCCGTGCCGAAGGAGAATCTCTTTGTCGCTCCGTGCATTCGGGTCAAAGATACCTTTCTGTCGCTCACGCCCGCGATCCACGAAGCCTCGATGTACGAGCGCAAGATCAAGACCTTTTTTGGTTTGACACCCTTGGGTCATCCCAACCCGCGCTCGCTGATTCTGCACGAGAACTGGCCCGAAGATGTCTTCCCTCTGCGCAAAGATTTTGTCTACAGCACCCGTCCCGCTATCGCCGATGGCCGGTTCCATTTCCGCAAGCTGGGCGGGGAAGGCATTTACGAGATTCCCGTGGGGCCGGTGCATGCGGGAATTATCGAGCCCGGACACTTCCGCTTCAGTGTGGCAGGAGAAGAGGTCCTGATGCTCGAGCCGCGGCTGGGTTATTCGCACAAGGGCAGCGAGAAGCTCTTCGAAGTGCTGCCGCTTGATCAAAAGCTGAAGCTTGCCGAGCGCATTTCCGGAGACAGTTCCTTTTCCCACGCGCTGGCCTTCTGCCTTGCGTTGGAGTCTTTAAGCGGCACAGAGGTTTCCGAGCGCGACAATATTCTGCGGGTGATCTTTGCCGAACTCGAGCGGCTGGCCAATCACTTCGGGGACATCGGCGCCATTATGACCGATACCGGCTTCAACTTCGGCGGCGCACACGGCGGACGGCTGCGGGAAATGATCATGCAGCACCATGAGCGCCTTTGCGGCAGCCGGTTTCTGCGCGGTGTGATGCGGATCGGCGGCCTGAACAGCGACATCAGTGCCGCTGCGGCGGAAGAAATTGCGGCGAGCCTGCCGGCGCTGCGCGAAGACTTTGCCGAAATCATAACCATCGCCGAGAACAGCAGCACTCTGCTCAACCGTCTGAAGAGCACTGGCACTCTGGACAAGCAGGTGGCGGCGGATCATGGGGTGGTGGGTGTGGCCGGACGCGCCGTGGGTTTCGATGCCGACGTGCGCAAAGACTATCTGTACGCGGCCTATTCCAAATTCCGCTTCCATGTTGCCACCGAAGAGAGCGGCGACGTCTATGCGCGCTACCGGGTGCGCGTCAAGGAAGCCTACGCCTCCCTCGAAATCCTTCAACAGGCGTTAAGCGCTCTGCCCCCGAAGACCGCTGCGAAGCAGCCCGCTCCGGTCTTCCGCAAGAGTTCCTTTGCCACCGGCATGGTGGAAGGCTGGCGCGGCGAAATTGTCTACCTTGTGGCGACCGATGCCGATGGCCAGATCAGCCGCGTGGACGTGCGGGATCCTTCCTTCCTCAATTGGACCGTGCTCGGCTATGCCGGCCGCGGCAACATCGTCCCCGACTTTCCCTTGATCAACAAAAGCTTCAACCTCTCCTACTCGGGTAATGACCTTTAAGGAGTGCGCAAGCAGCCTGCTATTTCAAAGCCTCGCCGGTCATAGCGGGGCTTTTTCATTGACGCTGTGCTCCCGCTGCAACGACACATAAAGTGAGAGAAAGACCAATCCGCTGTGCTTCCGCTTGGATGCCGGAGAAAATTAGCTTACGCGTCGTATAACTCCTCAGATAGTTAAGACAGACTTCGCACCATGCGGAGTACTATCCTTCCGTTTATAGCTTGCCGGTTACATGATGACATCAAAACGTCCCACTATGCCAACAAAAAAGTCCCCGAATGTTGCGGAGGCTCAGGCGGTGCTGAAAGTGCTCTGGGTGGGCAGTCAGCCCGAGGGCACCAGCGGCCTCACATCGGCGCTGAAGAAGGCCAGTTCCGCGGAGATCCAACTCTCCACCGTCGACCCGGCCCATGCCGCCGCTTCACTGAAAAAAGCCGGCTTCGATCTGATCCTGCTGAACGACTCGCCGCCGCAGTGCGATGCCTTGGATCTTCTGCCCGGCGTGCGCAAAGCCAAGGTGGTGGTGCTGACCGCTCATGAGGATTGGAAGCGGGTGATGGAACTGCTGACCGCCGGAGCCTCGGAAGTGGTCACGCCGCAGCAGTCTGCCAGCGGCATGCTCGCCTTCACGCTGCGGCGCGTGTTGGGCCGTAGCTCGCGGGGCGCGCAGAAATCCGCCGAGCCGCCCGCCGCGCAGCACCGCACGGATGAAGCCGTGCATGAGCGCTACAAGCACTTGCGCCTGGCGCTGCGGAATTCTCCCGTGTCGGTCTGGCTGCAGGACCGTGATCTTCGTTACACCTGGGTGTATAATCCTGCACCACCGATTACCAATTTGCGGGAGATTGTCGGCAAGACCGATGAAGAGATCCTCGGCGCCGAAGCCGCCGGACCGCTCGTCGACCTCAAGCGCAAGGTCCTCACCGAAGGCGAGCGCATTGAGCAGGACGTCAGCATTACGCTGCACGGCGCCACGACTCATTACAGCCTGTCGGTCGAACCGGTGCGGGACGAGGAAGGGAAGATCACCGGCATTGTCTGTGCCTCGGTGGATATTTCCCGTATGCACCGCACCGACGAAGCGCTGCAGCGGGTGAATGACGAGCTGCGCGAAGCCAATCAGCGTCTTGAGCGGGACATGCGCCAGCGGCAGAGTATCAGCAGCGCCTTGCGCAAACAGGCAGAGTTGCTTGACTTGGCGCAGGATGCCATTCTGGTGTGCGACCTCGAGGATCGAATCCTCTACTGGAATCACGGCGCGGAAGAGACTTACGGCTGGAAGAGCAACGAGGCGGTGGGCATGATTGCCTACGAACTGCTTTTGACCAACTTCCCGGAGAGCTTCGAAAACATCAAAGCGGCGCTGCTGCGCGACGGCAGCTACGCGGCGGAACTGGAACATACCACGCGCGAGGGCAAGCGGATCATCGTCGCCAGCCGCTGGGTGGCGCGCAAGAACGGCGGCGGCGTATCCTTCCTGCAGATCAACCGCGACATCACCGAGCGCAAGCATATCAATGAAGCGCTGCGGGAAAGTGAAGAGCGGTTCCGTGCCATCTTCGCCGAATCGTCCATCGGCATTTTGCTCGAAGATCCTCGCGGTCAGATTCTGGACGCCAATCCGGCGGTGCAGAAGATGCTCGGCTGGACTCCCGATGAACTGCGCCGGTTGGGCGTCGCGGGCATTACCCATCCCGATGATTCGGAAAGCAGCCTGAAACTGCTGGCCGCCATGGAGACGGGAGCCCGTGGCCGCCAGAGTGTCGAGAAGCGCTACGTCCGCAAGAACGGCGGCCCTATCTGGGGCAGTGTCACCCTCTTCGGTGTGCGGGATGCGCGCGGCAAGCTGCGCTTCATCACGGCCATGATTGAAGATATTTCGCTGCGCAAACAGGCCGAAGAGCGGCTGCTGGAAGCGGCGGAGCAGCGACGGCTCGCGCTGGAAGCGGCCAGCCTTGGCACGTGGGACTACAATCTGCAAACCGGCGACGTGCTGTGGGATGAACGCTGCCGCTTGCTGTTCGGGGTGCCCGATGCCGACGCGTTGAAATATGAGCAGGTCCTCAGCCTGATTCATGCCGAAGACCGCGCCATGGTGGACCGGACCTTGGTGGAAGCGGTCAATCCTTCCTCCGACGGCCGCTACGAGATCGAATTCCGCACCGTCTGGCCGTGGGATGACACGGTGCATTGGCTCTCGGCCAAGGGGCAGGCGTACTTCGAAGGCAGCGGCAAGAGATGGCACGCGGTGCGCCTGGTCGGGACCTTCATGGACGTCGGTGCGCGCAAGGCCGCCGAAGAGCAGATTCGCTTGCACGCCGACCATCTTGAACAGCTCGTCGCCGAGCGCACGGCGCAGATCGAAAAACTCGAACGCCAGCGTCTCGAAAGTGAAAAGCAAGTCGCGGTGGGCCGCATGGCGGCGCGGATCGCCCACGAGATCAACAATCCCCTCGCCGGGGTCGGGATGTCCTTCCGGCTGGTCAAGAAAGCGGTGCCCGTCGATCATCCCAATTATCAGTACACCGAGCGCATCGAAACCGAATTAGACCGCATCGCCCGCATCGTGCGCCAGATGTTCGAACTCTACCGGCCTTCGCCGCATGAACCGGATGTGTTTAATCCCGCCGAAGCCGTGCGTGACGTAATCAGCCTGCTCGAGTCCACCTTGCGCGCCCAGGAATTGCATCTTGAAGTAGACACGCAGGAGGCCGAGCAGATTGTCACCATGCACCGCGATTCTTTGAAGCAGGTGCTCTTCAATCTGCTGCAGAATGCTATCGAAGCGTCGCCCAAGGGTTCCACCGTTTATATCCGCGCCCATGTCAACGGCAACAACCTGTTGCTGACCGTCGCCGATCAGGGTGCGGGAATTCCCGAAGAAGCCAAACCCCATGTCTTCGAGCCCTTCTTTACCACCAAGGACTATCTCACCACCGGCGGCTTGGGGCTGGGTCTGTCTATCACCCGCTCACTGGTGGAAGCTCTGGGCGGCACGGTGGAGTTTGAAAGTAATATCAACGGCGGAACGGTGTTTCATGCGACCTTGCCGGTAACAGGACTCGCCGCGACTCAGCCCTGACGCTACGCGCCCTTAATCCGGCCTCCACAGCAAAAGCTCAGAGCATCCTCTGAGCTTTTACTGTTTGGGGGACGCGTGAGTATTTCTTGATTTTCGTGAAATTATTTCCGATATTCTATAGAACTACTCTTTATAAGCATCTGCTCTCAAGAGCGGGCATATATTAATCATAAGTCTCTGTGCCATCCCGCATTTATATCCTGTTAATCCTTGCGTTGGCCAGCCTTGCTGCATCGGCTGCCGCGCCACGGCCCTGGATAGCCCTCGAGGAGGACGATCCTACGTGGCGCCTGCCTGCCGACAGCGCGCTGACACTCTTGCGCAGCCAGCTTGAAGATCTTCGCCGTGAGCAAGGAGAGCACAGCCGTTTTTTTGCCGCGCAGCAGTTCCGGCTTGGCGACGCGTACCGCTTTTTCAATCAGGCCGACAGCGCGCTAAGATTTCTGCAAGCCTGCTCCACGCTCTGCTCCCAGACTCCCCGCGCCCAGGATTCGCTGGCGCTGCTCTGCAATTTTTCTCTGGCGGCCACATACGATGCGCTGGGCCGCTACTCCATTTTGCAGGCCGAGCCCGGTCTTGCTGCGGCCTTGGACAGTTGCCGCCACTGTACGTGGTGCGATTCGCTGCGCTATGCCAAGATCCTGTTCCAGTGGGGCCGGACCACGGGCCGCAAGGATGCGTCGGTTTTCAGCGATGCCGTGCAGCGCAACGCGCTGCGCGCCGAAATCACCGCGCTGGGGATTCTCGAGCGCCATGACAGGGCCGACAGCGCGAATGTGCGGCTCGGGCTGTGGTGGCTGCACAATGGCATGCGGGAAGTCATGCGGCCCGATGAAGCGGCGAAATACAGCCGGCGGCTCCTGTCGATTGCGGCGGCGCAACCGGATGACGGCTTTCCCACCTATGCTATGGTGTTGCAGATGCGGGCCGAGGACCTGTTTGCCGCAGGGGAGCCTGCCGAGGCTCTTGCGCTCTACCGTCAGTCACTCCCCGGCATAGAAGCTGAATTTGGCCCGCACGGTTGTCAGACCGCGCGAGGCTACACTTGGCTGGCCGAATGCCTGACCGCACTGGGCCGTTTCGACGAAGCCGCGCCCATGTACACCCGGGCCATCTCCCTCTGGAAAGACTGCGGCGAATACAACCCGCCCTATTTCTATGTGTCGACGCTGACCGAACTGGGCCGGACTTATATGGAGCGCGGGAATCTTACCGCGGCGGACAGCCTGCTCAGCAAGGCCTACGAGGTGGCGGTCGACGGGCTTCAATCCGGCGAGGATGCTTTCTCCTATCTGGTGCTCGATCTGGCACGGCTTTATGATTTGCAGGGGGACAAGGACAAAGCCGAGCGCTACTACTGGGCGGCGCTCGTCAAGGCGGAGATCATTCACCCCAAAGCGGATCCACGGCTCTCCGGCTTCTACGAACCGTTTGCCGAATTCCTCTATGAGACGGGCCGTGGCGACATGGCGCGCTATTTTCAGCAGCGTGCTCTCTGGCTGCGCTACGGCATCTATGGCAATATGCATCCCGACGTTGCCGAGAGCTGTCAGCGCATGGCCTGGATGCAGCGCGACGTACGGCCCGACGGTATCTTCACCGATCCTCAAAATGATCTCAACCCCTTGAGACAGGAAGGCCGCGCATGGTCCATCCGCCAGACCGTAATGCGCGACGCCGTCAGCGTGCTTTCCGAGCGCTACGTGCTCAGCCTGGCGCGCGAATTGCAGGACGAAGCAGCCCGCTTCTACACGCTGGCAAGTGAGGCCTTTCCCGACTCCGCTGCCGTGCATGATTTAGCTTCTACGGTTTTCGGCACCAAGGCGCAGGCATGGGATGTTCTCAGCGCGCGGCTGAAAACCGCAAATGAGCAGCGTGATGCCACGCTCGCTGCCATCACCGATTCCCTGCTGGCGGTGCGCACACTGCTCGCCAATGTGTACGTGCGCGCTCAGGCGTCCGCCGACGGCGAGCCGCTGGTGCCGTATCTGGACAGTCTGTCCCGCCGTGAACAGCGCTGGCAGGATTCCCTCGCGGCGCGCAGTCCGCGCGATCACGGGAACGATCCGCTATGGAACTGCACGCCATCGCAGGTCGCCTCGGCTTTGCCTGCTAACGCGGTGCTGGTCGAATTCGTCAAGTACGACCATCGGCTGAGTCTGCGGAAGAGTGAGCCGCGCTATCTGGTCATCACCGTCTCGCCCGACAGCACAATCACCGCTACGCGGCTCGGAGCCGCCGCACCCATAGAAGAACTGATCGCCCGCTGGCGCGAGGAGATGGCCAACCCCGTGGCCCTCGATGAGTTCGAATACAAGAAGGTTGCGCGCGCCCTCTATGACCGCCTGTGGAAACCCGTCGCCGCCGCCTGCCGGGGCAAAGACCTGGTGTTTATTGCGCCCGATGGTGACATCCACACCCTTGCCTTTGCCGCGCTGGTCAATTCGCAGGGCAGATACCTTGTAGATTCGCACGCATTCCATTATCTTTCCTCCGGACGTGACCTTGTACGCGCGGCGGCCAGCACTCCAGACAGTGCCGCATCCTGTGGCTTGCTGGTTATGGGCGATCCGGATTACGATGCCGCCGCCCCCGAGCGTTTCGCCTCCATTGCAACGCCTGCAGAAGCCTCCGGCGTTGCGCCCCCAAACATCCGCTCCGAGTGCCGCGCCTTCCGTGACATTCACTGGAAGAGACTTCCCGGCACCGCCGCCGAATGCGCGGCCATTCTCGACCTTTGGCCTTCAGAGGACAAGTCCGGCGCGCAGTTGCTGACCGGGGCCGCCGCCACCGAAGATGCTTTCAAGCGCCGCGCACCCTTCGCCCAAACGGTTTACCTTGCCACGCACGGTTTCTGGATTCACGGCAACTGCATCGCACCACGCACGCAGGGAATACCGGGCAAGCTGCGCGATTTTTCCGAAGAGAACCCGCTGCTTACCAGCGGCCTGGCTCTGGCGGGTGCCAACCTCAAAGGTGCAGACCGGGACAGCCTTGGCATGGATGACGGCATTCTCACCGCCGAAGAAGTTGCGGCGCTGGACCTCTGCCGGGTGCATCTGGTGGTGCTCTCGGCCTGTGAGACCGGAGTGGGAAAGATCGTTCCCGGTGAAGGCGTCTTTGCCTTGCGCCGCGCCTTTGAACTGGCCGGAGCGCGAACGGTGCTCAGTTCTCTCTGGCGGGTGGATGACCGCTGGACCGCCGAACTGATGAGCGCCATGACGTTCGGGCCGGAGCGGAACATCCCGTCCGCGCTGCGCAACGCCATGCTCAAACAGCGGCAGAAGATGCGACAGACGGGTTTTTCGGATCATCCTTACTATTGGGCGGGATTCGTCGCGTCGGGTGACTGGCGCGTTTCCGCCGGACATTAATATCTTTATGAAAATCTTATTACCAGCATGACCATCGCCAGCAAATCGCCGCATCTCGATCTGGAGAGCCTCTTTGGGCGTGCGCAGCAGGGAGATATCCACTGCCTGAACGCGTTTTGCGGCGCGATCCGCGGCGGCCTGATCGCCATTGCCACGTACCGCCTGCCCGGCAAATCGCGTGAACTGGTCGAAGACATCGTGCAGGATACCTTGGCCATCTTTTCCCAGAAGGTGGCCGAGGTCAACACCTCGCCTACGGCGTATGTGCGGGGCATCCTCTATCGCCGGATCGGCAACGAGCTGCAACGCCTGTCCGGTTCGACGAGTGTAACCTTGGACGGCGATCATCCTGCGGCGGCTACGCCCGCGCATTTTGTGCGGCAGGTTGAGGACCGCGACACCATCCAGACATGTGCCACAGCCATCCGCCGCATGGGGGAGCCGTGCCGCAGTCTGCTCGTCGGTATTCTGCGAGGACTGTCCGTCGGCGAGATCTGGGCGACCTTCCGCGAAGGTCATCCCGAGATGAAACGCTCCGCGTTTGACCACCGGCTGTATCTTTGCCGCCGCCATTTGCTGAAACTGATGGAGGTGGATTTATGAAGCCGTCCGAATCCGAACCTCTCTGCACGGACCTGTCCCTCGGCTCGCTGCTACTCCCCTATGCGCTGGGCACGCTGGATGAGCCGTCCGCGCAGCGTTTTGAAGACCATGTGCTCACCTGCACCGCCTGTCGCGATGAATTGACCCAGGCGGCCAAATCTTTACAGACTTTATCGGCTAACCGGATGACTATCGTTCAGCGACTTCAGGAGAATATTGTGAAACAGACCGCACCATCCCGCCGCCCCAGCCGTGTGACGTGGCTGCTCGCCGCCGCGCTGGGCCTTGCCGCCATTGTCGCCATTCTTTTGCTGGTGAATCCGCTCTCGGATCACAAGGCGCCGGACAAGCCGCAGGTGGCCCAGCAGCAACCTCCGCCAGCCGATACCGCTGCGCAGCAACCTGCTACCGATCCGGAAGCCGCGCGCTGGGCCGCCGTAGCGACCACGGCCAAGCTGCCCTTTGCAATCAGTACGCCGCGCGGAGACGGCGATCCTAAAGAGGAGCGGTTTCAACAGGCCATGCAGCCGTATGTGGCCGGCGACATGCCCGCCGCGGAAACTCAGTTGCAGCGCCTGAGCAAAGAGATGCCGGATAAGCCGGAGGTCTGGCTGTACCTCGCTTCATCCGCGTATCTGAACAACCATCTCGATCTGGCCGCCGCTGCGGTGCGCCAGGGGCTGAGTATGGATCCGCGTTCCACCCGCAAGGCCGAATTCCGCTGGTTGCGCGCCAATCTTGAATTGAAAAAAGGCAACGCGTCCCAAGCTCAGGCGTGGCTGCATATCATCCTTAAGGACAACACCGCCATGCTTACCGAGTCCCAGGACTTGCTGAACAAGATCCAAGCCGCTGCCCAAACCCCATAGACTCTTCCTGCAAGCGGATATCAAACAGGGCGACCTTTACCAAAGGGCCGCCCTGTTCTGTTTCCGCTCGCGGCCCTCAGCCTCTGTTCTCCTAAGCTTCCGGCATTGGGCCCTTTGTCCCAAGCTTCTTCTGCACAGAAACTTAGCGGATCGGAATCCAAATGAACAATCGCACTCATCCCCTGTCAGAGGAACCTTTTCGACAAACTATTAGAATGCAAACGCGCTGAACCCATCTGTTCCTGACGGGGCTGAAGGCAACATGGAGAAACTCTTGTCCGTGATCCGGGGCATCGATGATGACTTCTGCCGGATCATGCTGATTGCCACACTTGAAGGGCGGCACCCGGATGCCATCTACCGGATCATCCATGCGCTCGAGCCCGCGTTGAGCCGCGAGGATTTCGACCTCCGCATGGAAGTTTGCCGCCGGAAGCTATGGGAGACGCTGATGGAGGATGGCAATGAGTGAGACGCCACCCTCGCAAACATCACCTGCTAAACAGACAAGCCGGCAAAACGCCGGCTTGTCTGTCTCTTCTACCCGTTCAAAAACTTGCTTAGCGCCGTCCGGCGTAAGAGGCCGCGTCGTGGGCCGGTTTCTTCGGTGCCGGTTGTGGTTCGCCGAAGATCTTTGTGGCCGGCTTGTACTCTTCTTTGTGCGCCGCCACTGCGGTCTTCGGCGTGGCGCTCGTCGCTGTCTTGGCCTCCGTTGCCGGTTTTTCCCCGGCTGGCGTGGTGGCCACCGCTGCGTCGAATGCCGGCGCGGAAAGCTGCGTTTGCCAGGCTACGCGGCCAGTCTTCAGGTCGTATGTCGCGCTGAGCACGGTCACGCTGCCCTTCTGTACGGCTTCGTCCACTGCCCGTGAATCATGCACCAGTTCTTCGGCGCCATGCCGTGCGTTTTCGGTGATCACCGCTCCGGCCAGTTCGTCACCCGCAAAGCCCTTCTGCTTTGCCGCGTCGATCGACGGCTTAATCCGGTTGATCAGCGTCGCGATCGGTCCTTCCATATCCGGCTCAGCAAGCGCCGCGCTCACCGCGCCGCAGGAGGAGTGCCCCAGCACGACTACCAGCGGAACATGCAGATGTTCCACCGCATATTCCACCGAACCAACGGCTTCCGGCGACACCACGTTGCCTGCAAGCCGAACGACAAACACGCTGCCCAGTGATTGGTCAAACAGAATTTCCGGGGATACGCGGGAATCCGAACAGGTAATTACGCAGGCCAGCGGATGCTGTCCCTTGGTCAGCAGTTCACGTTTGGCTGTGCCCGCGGCCCACGCATGGGGCGTGCCCGCCACAAAACGGGAATTGCCATTGCGTAATTCCGATAATGCCTGTTCGCGGCTCACCGCAGAAGCCGGTTCGTTCGCCAGCAACGGCCAGGCGAGGCAGGCCATCAGGAGCGTCGTAAGAAAGGATCGCATGGAGAAGCCCTTATAGGTTACGTTGAAAATGGTCTCAGTTCTTTGCCATCGGTTATGCCGTGGCGGTCTTGCCATCCACAACCCGCGAGCCCTTGGCGACGCGGTTGGAAAGTTCAAGGAAGGCTTCCGCTTTGGTCACCGTGTTGCCCAGAGACGTGTGCAGACCCTCTGCCAAATGGTGCCGCCCGCCGCATGGTTGACAGTGTCTTCGACAAGCCACTGGTTTCCTTGGCGCATCCGCTGCTCGGCGGGCCAGGCTGCGGACCTCCTCGGCTACTACTGCAAAACCCTTGCCTGCTTCTCCGGCCCGGGCTGCTTCCACGCCGCCTTCAGTGCCAGCAGATTGATCTGAAACGCAATCGTATCGCTGGTCTTGATAATCTTGCTGGTTTGTCCCGACGCCTCCTTGATCTGCCGTATGGCATCGCCCATTCGCTCGGTGCCCACAGCTGACTCGGTCAGCATCATTCGGGCTTTCGTGGCTAGATCGGCGGCCCGGTAGGTACGGGTCGCATTCTCCCTGATCACCCCGGAAAGTTCTTCCAGTCCGGCGTTGCTTTCTTCAATCGAGGCCGCCTGTGTCTGTGTGTGCCATCCGCCACCTGCTGGACAGTTGGCGGCTATCCTACCGCCCTTGGTCAGGTCGGAATTTGAATTCAGCCATTGACCTTGACCCGCTGTTCCCGGCTATTCCGCGGAGTGACTTGCGCCATTGAGGCGCTTATCGGCTGATTTTGCTGGGTATATACATTCTGCGTAGACAAATGGGTTCCTTGTAATCCGGAATCCGTTTGCTTGCGAACCGCCCGGCAATCGCGTATATTATTACCGTTCACGTTGTCCCTTTCCTATATTTGCTAAGACCCCACTTTTGACTGACCTTCAGCGTATTCTGTCCCAATACTGGGGCTACAGCACCTTTCGACCCTTGCAGCAGGAGGCCATGACCTGTGTCATGGAAGGCAAGGACTCGGTTGTCGTTCTGCCGACCGGCGGCGGCAAATCCCTCTGTTATCAAACTCCCGCCATGGCGATGGACGGCATGGCCATTGTCGTTTCGCCGCTGATTTCCCTGATGAAAGATCAGGTGGACGCGCTCTCGGAAGTGGGAGTTCCTGCGGCTTTCCTGAACAGTTCGCAGAGCGCGCCGGAACGCCAGCAGGTGGCGGCGCTGATCCGCGCCCGCAAACTCAAACTGCTGTATGTGGCTCCCGAACGGCTGGTACTGGACGGCTTTCTGACATATTTGCGCCAGAGCAATGTCTCCTTTTTTGCGGTGGATGAAGCCCACTGCATCAGCATCTGGGGGCACGATTTCCGGCCCGAATACCGCGCGCTGCAAGTGCTGAAAGAGCAGTTCCCCGGCGTGGCCGTGCATGCTTACACCGCCACGGCGACGCCACAGGTACGGGAGGACATTGCGACGCAGCTTGCGCTGAAAAATCCCGAAATGCTGGTGGGATCCTTTGACCGGGCCAATCTGATCTATTCGGCGCGGCCTAAGGTGGAGCAACTCGCGCAGATCGGCGAGATCATCGACCGGCACAAGGGTGAGTCGGGCATCATTTATTGTATTCGCCGGGCAGAAGTGGACGCCCTGAGCACGACCTTGCGCAAACAGGGGCTGCCCGCGCTGCCGTACCATGCGGGCCTGTCCGATGAGGACCGCCGCCGAAATCAGGATGTGTTCATTCGAGATGACGATTCCATCGTAGTTTCCACGGTGGCCTTCGGCATGGGGATCGACAAACCCAATGTGCGCTATGTCGTCCACTGGGGCATGCCGAAATCCTTGGAGCATTACCAGCAGGAGAGTGGCCGCGCGGGGCGCGACGGTTTGGACGCGGACTGCTGCCTGTTCTATTCGGGCGGGGATATTGTGGCGTGGAAACGGATGCTGCCGCTGGATGATCCGCAGGCCGGTCCGGCCATGCGCCGTAAGCTGGACACGATGTACAGTTACTGCACGGGAATCACCTGCCGCCACCGCATGCTGGTGCAGTATTTCGGCCAGGATCTCCCCGATGAGCCGTGCGGCGCCTGTGACGTCTGCGCAGGCGGCGCGGACCTGATGCCCGACGCCCTGACGGTGGCACAGAAGATTCTCTCGTGCGTGATTCGCACCGGCGAGAGTTTCGGTGTGACCTACAACGTGCGGGTGTTGTGCGGATCGAAGGACCAGCGGATTCTCGAAAACGGCCACGAACGGCTCAGCACGTGGGGATTGCTGTCGGATGTCAACCGGACAAACATTCGCAGTTGGATTGAGCAGCTTACCGGGCAGGAATATCTGGAGACTTACGGCGACTATCAGGTACTGCGAGTGACCGCCAAGGGGCGGCGGGTCTTAACGGGAGATGAATCTCCCAAGCTTCTGAAGCCCTCCGGACGCGCGGCCCAGAAGACCAAAGGAGGTCCGGCAGCCGGTTCCTGGGAAGGTGTGGACCGCGATTTGTTTGAGCGGCTGAAGGATCTGCGCCGCGAGATCGCCACGGAGAAAAACCTTCCGGCCTATATGATCTTCGATGACGCTGCATTGCGGGACATGGCGCGCCGCCGCCCCGCTTCGGTGCAGGAATTTCTGGCTGTGCGTGGCGTCGGAGAAAAGAAAGCCCATGAATACGGCTCGCGCTTTCTGACAGAAATTCGCCTCCATGCGGAAGGGTCTACGCTGCGAGCACGGTAAATAGCCGGCAGAAAAGGAAATTCATACCATATTCTTATAAGGAGTGAACCATGAGCAAAATCTTTACGGCTGTAATTGTGTCGGGCCTGTTGCTGTGGGGATCGCTGGCCGGTGCCTGGCCGTCGGCGCCTGACGCCAACCTGGTTATTTGTGATCGCACCGGCGAGCAGACAGTACCCAAGCTCGCCGCCGCGCCCGATGGCGGCTGTTATGTCAGTTGGTTCGACCATGGCGGGGCAAGTTACGCCGTGTACCTGCAGCGGTTGGACGCGCAGGGCAATCCCCTGTGGGCGCAAAATGGCCTGCTGATCAGCAACAACCCGCAGTCCACTTCTCTGACCGATTGGGACCTTGCGGTGGACTCGACCAACAGCGCCATTGTGGTCTTCAACGACACGCGCACCGATGCGAACCGCGACATCTATGCCTACCGGATCTCGCCGGATGGAGAATTCCTGTGGGGTGCTAATGGTATCGCGCTTTCTGCAACGGGCAACACGGATTTTGAAGCGGATCCGCGCGTGATTATCTCTTCCGCGGGCAACGTGATTATCGCCTGGCAGGGAGCTTCCGGCGGGCACAATGCGGTGAAGATCCGCAAACTGTCTCTGGCCGGTGCGGATCTGTGGACCCCGACCACCGTGGCGATTACCTCGACTTATGGAAATGACTATCCGCGCATTGCTCCGGCTCTGGAAGACGGCTTTGTAGCCTCCTATGTGGTGCGGCAGGGCAGTTCTTTCTCCTCGCCGCGTCACATCTACATGCAGAAATTTGATGCATCGGGCACGGTGCAGTGGGCAGCGGCAGGCGTTCCCGTCTTTGTGGGCAATGGAATGGGCATTCAGGTGAAGCCGTTCCTGCTGGCGGATTCTCTGGGCGGCGCCTTCTGCACGTGGTATGACAGCCGGTTGGGCGGAATCAACCTGCGCTGCTGGGCACAGCATATTCTGTCCGATGCCACGGTGTCGTGGACGGCGAATGGCGTCCAAACGGATACATCCACAGTTCGGATGCAGATGTCTCCGGTGGCTTGCCGCATTCCCGGAACACAGGAAATCATCGTGGCCTATCTCGAATCCGACGCCAGCCAGGGCAATTTCAGCATCGGCGCTCAGCGTATCGGTTCAACCGGTGCGCGGCAGTGGACGAACGCCGGTATCCTCTATTCGCCGCTCGATCCGTTGCAGGAGAGCAATATTCTCTGCTATTCGGTGGGAGACGGTGCGGTGGTAGTTTTCGAGAAGTTGCTGTCCTTCGGCGGACAGAACAGTGGCGTCGAGGCGTTTCGGGTAGATGGCACCGGCGCGATGGTGTGGGAGACTTCCCCCCGCGTGATGTGTTCGGTTTCCAGCATCAAGATGCGCCTCGCTGCCGATGTCAACCGGTTTGGCCAGGTGATGGCCACGTGGCCCGATGGCCGGGTGGATCCCTCCTGGGATCTATACCTGCAGAACATCAATCCGGATGGCAGCCTCGGAAATCTGCCGGTGGTTACGATTGATGCTCCGCAGGAGGTGACCGTTGCTCCTGTCGGCAGCGACATTCATCTGCGCTGGCATTCGGTGACCGGGGCCACGAGCTACAACATCCGCGCGGGTACGGACATGATGGACTTTGGAACACTGGTCGGTTCGGTGACCGACACCACGGCGACCCTGCCGGGAGAGTCGGATGCTCAGACCAAGCGGTTCTACTATGTGAGTGCTGTGCGCAACTGAGATCCCGGATCGTCCAACCTTCTCCGCGAGCGGCGCCTTTTCGGGTGCCGCTCTTTTTGTCTTTGTAATTGAAGTATTTAGAATGTGCAGACTATATCCGGTTCGTTTGGTTCTAAGTTTACGCAAGGTAGAGGTTTTGTTTGCTTTGCGTGGATAATTTTGTATCTTCTATTCTTAACAGAAAGACTTTGCTCAGTGCATCTTAGTTTATCAGGCTATGACCTTTCATCGCATCTCTTTATGGGTTTTGTACTCGATCACCCTCGCCGTTGTTTTGAACATCCTCTTTGAAGGCGGCGGGTACTATACGCTGAGTTCTCTGGAACGTCCACACAGCGCGCTGCACATGGCGTGGAAGCCCGGCGGGTCCATTGGACACGGACTGGGGATTGTCGGCAGCGGCCTGATGCTCATCCTGTTGTTGTATTCAGCCCGCAAACGGTTGCGGGCCATGCAGCATGCTGGCAATATCCGTTACTGGCTGAACTACCATATCTGGATGGGGGTGACCGGCCCGATTCTCGTGATCTTTCACACGAGTTTCAAAATTGGGGGGATAGTCGCGGTCTCCTTCTGGTCCATGATCGGCGTGGCCCTGAGCGGGGTGTTGGGCCGGTATTTGTATCTACAGATCCCGCACAGCCTCAGCGGCCAGGAGCTTTCGGCACGGGACCTTGACGAGATGGACCGCGACCTGCAGCGGCAATTGCAAGAGCAGTACAAGCTGGACGAATCCGCACTGCAAATGATCCAGCGGGCTTCGGGCGTCGAGGGTTCAGTCCAGCACCAAGGCTGGGGCAATATGTGGTATTGGCTGATGCAGGATGTAACACTACCGTCGAGGCTGCGCCGCATCCGCCGCGAACTGAAATCAGCGGAAGGGCTGGGCAAGGTGGAGATGCACAACGTGATGGCGATTGTCAAACGCAAAGTGAAACTCCATCGCCGCGTCGCCTTTCTCTCCACGGCCCGCGCCCTGTTGCACCACTGGCATCTCATCCACCGGCCCTTTGCGATTGTCATGCTGGTGATCATGACCGTGCACGTGGTGGTGACGATCCTCTTCGGCTACCGCTGGATCTTCGGGCAGCAGGGGTAACCCCTGCACCTGTTTCGCCTGCTCGGCGGCGTAAGGGTGCTGCATGGAGGCCGCGCGGTCCCAAGACGATCTCCCATAGCGGCGGCCTCAGGTCCGGCGTAGCCGAGATCTCGCCTTCAGCGGACCGTCAGCCGGGAGGGCAGCGTGGCCCTCGCTTTAGACCCAGAATCCGTCGTATGGGCACGACATGTCGTGCCCGTCTTGCTTTCAGATTTTTTTCTTCTTATGCTTGAATCCTTAATCTACATCGTAACCGCAGTGATCGCCGTGGGTATTCCGGTAATCTATTTTCTGCGGGCGAAAAAGCAGAGCGCGCATGCCGAGCAGGTCTTAAAGAAGGCCGTCGAGCGCGGGATGGATGAGCCGGTGTCGCTGCATCCCTATATTGATCCCGACCTGTGCATGGGGATGGGTGCGTGCGTGCAGGCCTGCCCCGAAAAGGACGTGCTGGGGCTGATCAACAATCGCGGCGCGCTGATTAATCCTTCCCATTGTGTCGGCCATGGGATGTGCGAGGCGGCCTGTCCAGTGGATGCGATCACGCTGGTATTCGGCACCGAAAAGCGCGGCGTGGATATTCCCTTTGTCAGCGGGACCTTCGAGACCAATGTTCCGGGTATTTACATCGCGGGCGAACTGGGTGGAATGGGATTGATCCGCAATGCGGTCAAGCAGGGACGCGAGGCGGTGGAGTACATCGCGAAAAGCCTGAATGGCCACAGGGCGGACGGAGTGTACGACCTCGTAATTGTGGGCGCGGGTCCGGCGGGGGTTGCCGCCTCGTTGCAGGCCAAACTGCTGGGGTTGAATTTTGTGACGCTCGATCAGGAGGATCTGGGCGGGACGATTTTGACCTATCCTCGCCGCAAACTGGTCATGACGCAGCCGGTGGAACTGCCAGTGTATGGCACGCTGAAAGCCCGGGAAATTCAGAAAGAGAATCTGCTGGAAATCTTCATGGAGGTGTTTGCCCGGACGGATCTGAAAATCCGCAGCGGCGAGCACGTCGATGATATTCTGAAAGAAAATGACTGTTTCCGGGTGGTCACACCCAAGGGAAGTTATCCCACGCAGCGGGTGCTGCTGGCCATTGGGCGGCGGGGCTCTCCGCGCAAGCTGGACGTGCCGGGGGAAAAATCGGCCAAGGTGGCGTACCGGCTGCTCGAGCCCGAGCAGTTTCAGAAAATGAAACTGCTGGTAGTGGGCGGCGGCGACAGTGCAGTGGAATCGGCGCTGGCCTTGTCAGAGCAGCGGGACAATGTTGTGCATGTGTCCTACCGCCGCGAGACCTTTTTCCGTCTGAAGGAAGGCAACCAGAAGCGGATTGAGGCGGCGCTGAAACGCGGGGCGGTAGTGCCGGTATTCAACAGCGGCGTGACCCGAATCGACGCGAATGAAGTCCATCTGGACACCGGCGGCACGCCGCTGGTGCTGCCCAATGATTACGTGTTTATTTTTGCCGGCGGAGAACTGCCCACCGAATTTCTGAAGAAAGTGGGTATCGACGTTCAACGCAAATTCGGCCAGCGATAGGATCGATCACGGATATGCGCAATCCCTTTTGGCTTTTTGGCATTCTGGCATTTTGGTTTTTAGCCCCGAGTGCATCGGCCCAGATTTCTCCGGGCAAGCTCTCGCGGTACCATTCCGCGCTGGAAGGTATTTCCAACTGCACGAAGTGCCATGCTCTCGGGCAGGATGTGGCCAACAGCAAGTGCCTCGATTGCCATACGCAGATTGCCGCGCGGCAGTCGGCGGGCACGGGCTATCACACGTCTTCCGCAGTAAAGAGCGCCAAGTGCGCCTCCTGCCACTCCGAGCATAACGGCGTGGATTTCGAGCTGGTCAACTGGAAGGGCGGCAAAAAGGTTTTCGATCATACTCTGACGGGGTTTGCCCTTGACGGCGCGCACCGGAACAAGGAATGCAGCGATTGCCACAGGGGGAGTTTTGTGGCGGATAACGCGGTAAAGAGCGGCAGGAATGTCAACCTCACGCGCACCTTTCTGGGACTGGGGAAAGAGTGCACAAGCTGTCACGAGAACGAGCATCAGGGTCAGCTTGCGGAGAATTGCCTGAAGTGCCACACCACGGATGCCTGGAAGCCCGCCGGCGGCTACTCCCATTCTCAAGCCAAATATGCCCTGACCGGCAAGCATGTAAGCACCGACTGCGAGAAGTGCCACCCGTTTCAGAGTGTGCCGCTGGCGACGTCGGACAAGATTTCCAAAAAGGATCATGTCGGGCAGTATGCCAGATATACGGGACTGAGCTTTGCCAACTGCACACCGTGCCACGAAGACAAGCACACCGGACAGTTCGGGCAGAATTGCGGGACCTGTCATGTTACGGCGAGTTTCAAGACGATTGTCGGCACGGCCTTCGATCATTCAAAAACCAAATATCAGCTGGAAGGACGGCACCGCGACGTAACCTGTACGAAGTGCCACACCAGCGGCGACATGACGACGCCGGTGGCCCACGCGGCCTGTGTCAACTGCCATAAGGATGAACACGGCGGACAGTTTGCCGCGCGCAAGGATAAAGGCGTGTGCGACGCCTGCCATACGATGGCCGGCTACACCCCGCCCAAATACGGAATCGATGAGCACGCGCAGAGCCGCCTCGCGCTGACCGGAAGCCATCTGGCCGTGCCGTGCAGTCAATGCCACACCAAGGCGACGCCGCAGAGTCCGGCCAAGTTCACCTTTGAAGACCGCTCCTGCAAGGGCTGCCACAAGGACGCCCACGACGGGCAGCTTGATCTGTGGATTGCCAAAGGTGGTTGCGAGTTCTGTCACAACACCGACACGTGGCACCGCACGTCCTTCGACCACAAGCTGGCCAAGTTCCCGCTGGAAGGCAAGCACCGTGAAGTATTGTGCCTTAAGTGCCACAAGGTGGTCAAGCCGGGCGATAAAGAAGTATTGTGGATAAAGCCGCTGGCTATGGACTGTGCAAGCTGCCACAAGGATCCGCATGCGGGCCAGTTTGTGCGAGCGGACCGGAACGAGAAACAGGCCGACTGCAAGCGCTGCCACAGTCCTCAAGGATGGAAAGAAACGGTGTTTGCCCACAGCCGGGACGCGCGGTTCAAACTGGACGGCGCGCATGAGAAAGTGGCGTGCAGCGCCTGTCACCCGAGCGTGAAAGGTGCGGATGGGAATGCTTATGTGGTGTACAGTCCGCTGAAAATGGAGTGCAGCGCCTGCCATGCCGGCAAGCGCGCCAGTTAGTGGAGGAGCCCGTATGAAAATCTTACATGTGCCACTCATATTACTGCCGGTGCTCTTGCTGCTGGCGGGAAGCACCGCCTTTGCTCAGAGCGGTTCCGGCCAGAGTCCGCACGGGAATCTGGCCCTGAACTGTGAGGACTGCCATACCACCGAAGGCTGGCGGCCGATTAAGGCATCGCCGGTGTTCAATCATCAGACTACGCGCTTTCCGCTGGAAGGCCGGCACGTGCAGGTGCAGTGCGCCTCCTGCCACACCACTCTGGATTTTGCCAAGGCCGGAACGCAGTGCAAAGATTGTCACTTGGATGTTCACCGCGGACAGTTTGCCTACGCCTGCTCCGAATGCCACACACCGGTCCAGTGGAATAATGAACGGGAAATGGCGCAGCGCCACCAGACTACACGCTTTGCGCTGACTGGCGTGCATGCCAATGTGGATTGTGAAGCGTGTCACGCGACAGGTCAGTATGCGGGAGTCTCCACCAATTGCGGAAGCTGCCATTTGGCGGCCTATCAATCGGCGGCGGATCCGAACCACGTGGCGGCGGGATTCTCTATGGATTGCTCGCAGTGCCACAGCGTGACAACCGTCAAATGGCAGAACGCGAGCTTCAACCATGCGCTATCGGGATTCGTATTGACCGGGCAGCACGCCCGCGCCACCTGCGGCGATTGTCATACTGTGAACGGACAGGTGCGCTACTCGGGAATCGGCACCGACTGCTACAATTGTCATCAGGCGAATTTTCAGTCGGCCACGAATCCGGATCACGCGGCGGGAAATTTTGGGCACAACTGCGGGGTGTGCCATTCCACCAACGGCTGGAGTCCGGCCAGTTTCGATCACAATCTGGCGCGGTTTACACTGACGGGCGCGCACACATCCGTGGAATGCACGGCCTGCCATACGGTCAACGGCCAACCGCGCTACACGGGCACGCCCAGCGACTGCTACACCTGCCATCAGACCAATTTCCAGAATTCGACCAATCCCAACCACGTGACGGGAAACTTTCCGCACGAGTGTACTCAATGCCACACCACGGCAGCATGGCAGCCCGCGACCTTCGATCACAATCTGTCCACCTTCCCGTTAACCGGCGCGCATGTGAACACACAGTGCGCCCAGTGCCACACCAACGGGCAGTTTGCCAATACGCCGACCGCCTGCTATTCCTGCCATCAGACCAATTTCCAGAATTCGACCAATCCTAACCATGTGACGGGAAATTTTCCGCACGAATGCGCGCAGTGCCACGGCACCGGCGGCTGGTCGCCGGCGACGTTTGATCATAGCCTGTCCACCTTCCCGCTTACCGGACGGCACGTGCAAGCCAGTTGCACCGACTGCCATGTCAACGGTCAGTTTACGGGAACGCCGACAGATTGCTTTAGCTGCCATCAGACGAATTTCCAGAATTCGACCAATCCCAATCACGTGACGGGAAACTTCCCGCACGAGTGCGCGCAATGCCACACGACGGCGGGCTGGTCACCAGCCAGCTTTGACCACAGTCAGTCGACCTTCCCGCTGACGGGCGCGCATGTGAATGTGCAGTGCGCCCAGTGCCACGTCAACGGGCAATTTGCCAACACACCCACGGACTGTTATTCGTGTCACACCGCGGATTTCAACGGGGCAAATAATCCGGGGCATGCGTCGCAGAATTTCCCGCATGACTGCCGGGTGTGCCACAACACGGTGGGCTGGCAGCCTTCAACCTTCGACCATCAGACCTCCGCCTTCCCGCTGACAGGTCGGCATCGCCAGACGGGCTGCACACAATGCCACGTCAACGGGCAGTATGTCGGAACACCTACGGCCTGTTACTCCTGCCATCAGAGCGACTACCAGCGCGCCGAAAACCACGTAGCGCAAGGCTATCCGCATGATTGCACCCAGTGCCATACCACCAACGGCTGGGACAACGGCAATTTCAACCATGCCAATACCGGCTTCCCGCTGAACGGGCGGCATACCACCCAGCAGTGCGCCAGTTGTCATGCCAATGGGAATTTTGTGAACACGCCGTCCGAATGTGTTGCCTGCCACCGCGACGCCTATGAGGGCGCCTTCAATCCGCCGCACGTGCAGGGGCAGTTCAGCCAGCAATGCCACCGCTGCCACGTGGCGGGCGGCTGGCAGCCTTCGACCTTCGCGCACAGCAGCACGGGGTATGAACTTTCGGGCGCGCATGTGGCGCTGGCCTGCCGTTCCTGCCATCAGAGCGGCCCATACAACCGGACGCCGCAGGATTGCTATACCTGTCATCTTGCCAACTACCAGGGAGTGACGGATCCGAACCACGTGTCCAATCAGTTCGATCATAACTGTCTGACCTGCCACAGCAACACGGCGTGGACCCCGGCGACCTTCAATCACAACAACACACCCTTCCCGTTGACAGGGGCGCACCAGACTACGGCTTGCAACCTGTGCCATGCGGGTGGCCACTATCACGGAACGCCGACCGATTGCTTCTCGTGTCACCAGACCGATTTCCAGAATGTAACGGATCCGAACCATGTGTCCAACCAGTTCGATCACAACTGCCTGACATGCCACAGCACGACGGCGTGGAATCCGGCGACGTTCAACCACAGCAACACATCATTCCCGCTGACGGGCGTGCACGTAACGACGGCTTGCAACCTGTGCCACGTCAATGGTCAGTATGCGGGAACGCCGACGGACTGCTTCTTCTGCCACCAGACCGATTACAATGGCGCGACCAATCCTAATCATCAGTCGGCGCACTTCCCCACAACCTGTACCACCTGCCACACCACTACCGGATGGACGCCCTCGACGTTCAACCATGACGGACCGTATTTTCCGATCTACTCGGGCAACCATCGAACCGCCTGGAGCACATGCGCCGATTGTCACGCGAACCCCAGCGACTACACGGTGTTCTCCTGCATTGATTGCCATGCGCACACGAGGTCGCAGACGGACGGTCAGCACAACGAAGTCTCCGGTTATGTCTACGACAGTCAGCACTGCTATGCCTGCCATCCGCGCGGCAGTTCGGGCGGAGTGCCGCCGCAGCGACTGACGCCGCGCGGGAGTGCGAGGTAAACCATGTCTATTCTGATAAAGAAATCTTTGCGATGGCTGGTGGCGCTGGCTGCGGCACTGTGCGTAATCGGCAGTGCGAGTGCCCAGACTGTAACGGCGACCATCACCTATGTGGCGACCAGCTCAGTATATTTGGATAAGGGTGCGGCACAGGGAGTGCAGAAGGGCGATTCGGGCGAAGTGCTGCAGAAAGGCAAGCGCGTGGCGACGGCGGTGGTGCTGTTCGTGTCGGACAAATCATCGTCCTGCGCGCTAAAGGATGTGGCAGGCACGGTGCGGGTGGGCGATGAGGTGTCGCTGCATGTGACCATCGCACCGCAAACCCCGCAGGCCGTAGCCGACACCGCAGCAAAGCAGGTCAGCGCTCCGCCTTCAGTTATTGCGCCGGTGCGCAAAGCCAAAACAGCGGGCGCGCGGTTCACCGGCAGCGTGGGCGTGCAGATACTGGGGCAGATCAGCCACGATGCGCTCAACTACAACTATTATCAGCCGGGTTTGGCGCTGAGGGCTAAGGTGGAAAACATCTTCGGCGCGGGACCGGTGCTGAATGCGCGGATGAATCTGCGGCGGAACCACCGCAATCTGCCACGGCCCGGAGTGCCGCAGACAGAATGGCTGAGCCGGGTGTATGAGGTCTCGCTCAGCTATGATGCGCCGGGATCGGCCATCAACTATTCGGTGGGGCGGATCCTGAGCAACCGGATGGCGGGGATCGGGTATCTGGACGGCGCGCTGCTGGGAGTGCAGGTCGCCAACGCGATTGAAGTGGGAGCGTTCGGCGGCACGCAGCCGGACTTGCGCACCACCGATCTGCGCGGCACGGTAACCAAGGGCGGCGCCTATGCCACGTATCAACATGGAAGCTACGGCACGCAGCTTGTGAATGCCACGCTGGCGGCGGCAGGAGAGTATTATAAGGGGCAGATCAGCCGCGAGTTTGTCTATGAGCAGGCCAACTATCTGTGGACAGACCAGCTTAGCGCCTATCAGAGTGTGGAAATGAACGTGAACCGCGGCTGGCGCAAGACCGCGAACAGCTCGACACTGGAACTGACCAACCTGCTGCTGAATGTGCGTTACAGTCCGCTGCATGCGGTAGCCGTAACGGCCAGCTATGACAACCGCACACCCTACAGAACCTATGAAACCCGCACGCTGGCGGACAGCCTGTTCGACACCTCGCTGCAGCAGGGCTACAAGCTGGGTGTGGACATGCGGCTGCCGTGGGCCATGCAGGCGGACGTACAGGGCGGGCTGCGCACGCGGCGTGGAGACAACACCACCACCCAAACGGGCAGCGCCGGACTCAGCACGCGGGATCTATTGAAGCAGCGCGTGTTTCTGGGCGCACGGGTGACGGCCTTTTCCAGCCGCTTTTCCAAAGGCTATCAGCCGAGCATCACGGTCTCGCGGCTGCTGTTCAACCGTCTGACGGCGGGAGTGCAGGCGGGCTGGGATGTTTATGATTTGAAGACGGTGAACCAGAAGGTCAGCAGCAACTGGCAGCGGATTAATGCGGACTGGATGATGAGCCGTTTGCTGTACGCATCGGGGAGCTATGAATTCTACCGGGGCGGTGGCCTGAGCGGCAACCGCTACTACGCCGAACTCGGCTGCCGCTTCTAAGGATGAATCCGGCGAGGCAAGGAAAATGCAAACGGGCTGACCGCAATGGTCAGCCCGTTTTGTACTATGACATGTGGAACACGAGGTTATCGGCCCTTCTTGGCTGAACGTTGGCGGAAGCCGGGACGCTGAGCTTTCTGCTGAAGTGCATGTACAGAGTCTCGCAGGCGTATGTAGGCTGGAAATTCCTTGGGGTATCGGTCGAAAAAGTTCTTTAAGACAGGATAAGCTTCCGACGCAAGCCCCAATCTGTCCATCAGTCTTGCAAGATCAATGTGGGCTTTGACCGCTGTTCGGTTCAGAAAGCCCCGCTTTCTGCAGATTTCAACCGCACTTTCCAGTTCGTGTCTTGCACCTTTGATATCCTTTTGCAAGTACAAAACTTCTCCAATCTCCAATTGAGAATCAACTGTTTCGTTATGTTCTGCGCCGAGCATTTCCAACTGAATTGCGTATGCGTCCTTGAGACAAAGCAATGCCTCTTTCGAACGACCAAGCCTCTGGTAAGCGCCTCCAACGTTATAGAGGCAGATCGCGGTGCGGGGGTGTTTTAAACCGACGATCTTTCGGAGGACCTTCAATTGAGTCAAACTGTGTGACAAAGTGGCACCAAAATCCCCAGATTCCCCACAAAGAACGCTTATCACGTTATGAGCTTGGGCTGTGATAAGACTCTCTTCGCCAAATACGGACGAAGACGTTTGTAGGAGTTCATTGGCTCGTTCAAGTGCAATGCGGTATCGTCCCATTCTGCCACGGATGACACAAAGTGAAAACTCCCTTGTGAGCGTATTGTCGTTCCGTTCACCATAGAGCCGTCTGAACATGTCGCGTGACGCGATCATGAGCTTCTCAGCCTGCGGAAACGATTCCATGTCCATTAGTATTTGCGCATTGCCAGCCAGACACCGCGCCTGATCATGCTGATCCCCTGGAAACTCGGTCTTGTAAATTGAAAGTGATTCACGCAAGAAACTCATAGCAATCATATCGTCTCCAAGACCAAGGGAAATAGCGCCAAGGTCCTGAAGTAAACGCGCTTGGAGTAGTTGGTCGCGGCTTTCAGTCGAACCGAAGACAGCCTGCGCTCTCTCCAAATAAGCTTTGCTTTCATGATATCGGCCGCGATGGTACGGCGGGTAGGCTTGCAACCAAACGAGTTGGGCTAGGTGTGAAGCAGAATGAGTGCTTGCAATTTCCTGCCATGCTCTCAAATGGTCGATTTCCGCTTCAAAAGCGGGCAAATCCTCGAACTTCTCGCGTCTCGCAACAAACCACGTGCCGATTCTCTGGCAGACCTTGTCCACCCAACTGGTACTCTGCTCCAGAGGAATTTCCTCGCGCCGCACCTCTCGCAACAGACGGTGAATGGCAAATCGCTCTTCTTTGGGATCCTTTTGCAGCAGGCGGAGGGAGACTCCCAAGGCACAGGCGATCTCCAGATCCCCCGGGTTCGCATTATCCAGAAGGGCGGCCATGAGCGATAAGCCCATCGTGGAAGCTCCGCTCCACGTCAAGAGGTCGAGGATCGGTTTTAGAAGTGACTTCGACTGAATCAGATCTTCATCTATTTTGAGAGTCGAGTAGATGTCGGCCTGATGCTTGGTAAAGCTACTGCAGAAGTCGCCCGCCAGCGCTGCTTTAAGATTCCTGCGCAAGAGTTCGGCGTATGTGGGCCAAGGTACAGGCAGGTAGCACAGATAGGCACCGGCCATTTCCAGTGCCAGAGGCAAACCACCAAGAGCGTTAGCAATCTCGCGTGCGGCTTCCCATTCCACGTCGGTCTGCGGCGTGCGTCCAGCCTCTTGCAGCAGTAGCTTCAGAGAATCGTCTGCACTCAAGACATCCAGCGCGATGGGTACAAAACCGCGATGCGGCGTGCGGCTGGTCACCAGAATGTGCGGCTGGGCCGGAGGCTCGGGCAGATAATCCTCAATGGCGGCGATGTCTTCGAGGTTGTCGAAGATAATCAGGCAGTCGGAAAAGGAATTAAGGCGGTGTTTGGCGACGTCGAGCTTGTATTTGTGCTCGGAGGCAGCGTCAATCCAATTAGCTTTGACGGCGAGGTCGGTGAGTTGGGCATCAATGTCCTGATCTGCCGTGAGCCAGATGACTCCTTTGGGATAGGAGTCACGGTAGGTGTGAGCGTATTCAACGGCGAGTTGCGTCTTGCCCAGACCGCCGAGCCCCTGAAAGGCTGCCGTGTGGCCGATGGCCGTGCGGTGGCCGTCGGCAAGTTGTTTGCGCACGGCTTCCAGCGCTCCTTCGCGCCCGATAACCTGATTGCCCTTAGCGTTGAAGGGCACGTAGAACACGGAGTTGTTGACATCGCACATGTGCTGCGGCGCAGGGGAAGCAGCAACAGGCGCAGAGGTCGCGGGCGTAGCGAGTGCCCCGAGTTCACGCACGAGATTCACCAAAGGCTGGCCGAAATCGGAGAAGCTAATTGTCTCCACAGGCAATCCGAGACTCTTGATGTGCGGCTCCTCGGAGGCATGAATCAATACGTAGTGCGGACCGGCCGCACCGTCGAAGATACTATGAGTGCGCTTCAACTCCTCCACAAATCGAAGATCGTCGAGGCTGAATCCGATAAACAGAAAGGTGCGCGAGGCCAGATTAGTGCGGAGGGTTTCCAGTGCGGCTTTGTAGGTGGCTTCCGTCTGGCCGTCGGGGTAGAGTTGGCGGTAACCATCCGGGGATAGGATGAGCCGAGATACGTTATCACTGGTGCCATGCAGATGCCATACGGTATTCTGGGAAATCTCGCCGCGCAACGCCGCCGCCATTTCTGCGCGCGCTTCAATGTCCCACGCACTGGGTTGGCCCGTTGGGCAGGCCCATGACAGTACGTGGTCATAATTGGTGGTGATAATCAGGCGACTGCCCAAACCCCACACTGCTTTCGCCAGTTCGAGACTGGCCTCCTCGGCCTCATCCCGATTACGAACGAGTTGCTTTGCCAAATACGAGAACCACACGGACGCGCCCATTCCATCCCGCGCATGCTTTGCGGCATCAAGGTATCGCGACGGGCTCAACTTCAGAAGTGCCCGCACAACCTCCGCTTCGGTCACTTTGGTTTCCTCGACCAACCGCGCTGCAGCATGTTCGAGCAACTGTTTCCAGTCCGGAAACAAATTTGTGCTGGTTCCAAGGCGCTTCACCGCCTTCGAGACACCGGCGCCCACGAATGGAAGAATCTTGCCAGATTTGAGACGGTCCTCGAGAGTCTTGGGGATGGACATGATTCACTCCTCTATCAGGGCGGGGCTGTCGCCAGATACGATTTTGATTTGGTTGATCTTAGAATAACCCACTACTGCCGACTTCTCTAATGATAACCAAATTCACGAGAAAAGCAAGAGGCTGACCTGTATGGCCAGCCTCCGCTGTTTCTATACCTATAAAACGAGAATTAACTTACCGGTTCGCCCAGAACTTGACCTCCTGCTCGGTCAGGAAGGTCTCGGCGTCGGGGCCTTGGAGCATGGCGAGGGTGGCAAGGATCCCGGCTTCGATGCAGGTGTCGGCGATGACAGTGACACTGTGCGGTGCGGCGGTAACGGGCCAGCCGGTTTTGGGATTCAGAATGTGGCTGTAACGCACGCCATCCTTCAAAAGAAAGCGCCGCGCATCGCCGCTGGTGGCAATGCCGCCGCGCGCAATAGTCAGCGAGCCGACGCTGTGCTCACCTGTGGCCAGCGGGTCATCCACGCCAATCACCCAATCCTTGCCGCTACGGCGCGGACCACTCACATAAAGATCGCCGCCGTAGTTCACCACAAAGCCCGCTGCCGTGCGCGAGCGAAGCAGGGTAGCCGTGGTATCCACCGCATATTCCTTGCCGATGCCGCCGAAGTCGATCTCCATTCCCGCGGGCAGTGTGATCCACGGCCTGTCCCACGTCACCTTGTCCCAGCCGATGAGCGGCAGGAGAGCTTCCACCGCAGCGGACGGCGGCAGACGGTCGGAGCCGTCGAACTTCCAGACCCGCCGCAGTACGCCGCTGGTGACATCGAACAGGCCGTCACTGATGGCGTAGCACTCCGCCGCATAGTCGAGCAGCTTGGCGGTCTCCTCATCGACCTCGACGCGCTGCCCGCGCGCCGTATTGATGAGTTGCACCACACTGTCGGCGCGATAGCGGCTGAACTTGCGCTCGATGCGCGCCGCCTCGGCGGCGGCAATCTCCACCAGCTCCGCCGCGTCGCGGTGCGCAACCTCGTTGAGCAGCACTTCACAGGGACTGGCCATGGCAAAGAAGCGGCCCTTCCAGTGATCGCGCTCGTGGCTCAGAGTGGATGCAAGTTGCGGATCAGAAATCGCGCGAGTAGCCAATTTGCAGAATCAGGATGTTGACCGAAGGGAATAGATCGTAATTCTTCTGCACCCCCACCGCCTGGCTGGGATGCGAGTCGCCGCTCTGGCGCATGTATTCGGCGCGGAAATTAAGTTCGCCGCCGGCCGTGGGCACACCGTACTTCAATCCGATGGTGGTGGTAGCCAAATGGCCGTACCGGTAGTCGGAGGTCGCATAAGCCGGCAGCGGTGCGCCGTCCATCAAACCAAACGTGTGAAAATCCGCCGCCGTCTGAGTGTAGTAGCGAACGTGCGGTTCAAGATACCTGGAGTGCGGAAGTTCAAAACGATACTTGACGTCCGCCGTGTGGGATTTGACGCCCCATGTGTCCCAGTAATAACGGTAGGACGTGCGGAGCACGTCTTCGCCGAATTGATACACCGAGTTCAGATAGGCGTCCTGCCGAGTGCGCAGATCGGGGCGGTTTTCATAGCGATAATCGGTAGTGCTGCCACTGGGCAGAAGGATACTCACCAGCTTGTAGGGCTCGGTAAGATACCCCTTGTCACGGCCATAGCCATAGTTGAACTGCATCAGCCAGCGGCGGGAGAGGATGCGCGTAATACCGGCCATGCCGTCGAGCACCGTCTTGTCCCCATTGCCGTAGCGCGTGGTGACGGCATAAAGGTCATACGGTTTGGGCTTGCCGCCCACGGGTTGCACCAGATCGAAATTGGCCCCGCCCGCCGCGGTGAATGTGGTCAGACGGTCGGGCGTATCCCAACTGAAACTCAGAGTGGTCCCGCGCGAAATGTAATCCCGTTCACCGGAGATATGGGCACCAATATCGGCTTTCAGTGTGCGCAGCAGGGGCCGTTCATATTCGAGATCCAGCGCCACGCGGTGATCCTGAAACGGCAGCAAGGGTGTTGCGCCGGGCGCAACCACGGTGGGTCCGCGGCCCTCCCCTTCGCCATCACCCCGGTTGCGCTGCGATTGCGCCAGGCTGGAGGCGGAGGTAAAGGTCTGCGGGTGATCTGTGGGCATCGCCCCATTGGGGGACGCTCCCGTCATGGCATCAATCACCATTTTGGCGGCCACCCATTGGCCGTTGGGCAAGGTGCGCTTGATGCGCGCCAGCGGCTCAAACACCGAGACGCGTCCGGCTTCGGAATATCCCAGCGCTCCGGCTTCCGCCTGCCACGTTCCTTCGGCGGCGGCAGTCCCGGCCACGGCGAGGAGAGCACAGGTAGCGGTACGCAGGCGGTTCCTTAGTTGCATCCACAGCCTCCACCGCCAGCGCTTGATCCGCCGCTGGATGCTTCCTTGCTGAAACAGATGTGCTCGTCGAACGAATTTTGCGTCGGATCGGGCACCAGTTGCATTTTTTTCTGCGCGAGAATGTCACGCTCCCACGGTTGGACGCGCTGCACGGCGCAGCCCGAGAGCAAGAGCAGGATCGCTGCAAGCAGCAGCAGGCTTTTTACGAGTAGTGTCTTCATTTTTCCAGCGACTCCATCACCTGTTTTTCCAGATCGGCCGTATCTTTTTCCTGAAAACCGATATGCGAAGCGGCGATGGTACCATCCTTGTTGATGATGAATGTGCTGGGCATAGCTTTGACATTATAGAGCGGCGGCACGGTGGCCTTGGAATCGTAAGCGACGGTGAAACTGACCGGATGCGCTGCCAGAAACTTGTCGGCAGCATCGCGCTTGGCGTCGAGATTGATCGCGAGCACAATCAGGCCTTGGTCCGCATACTTCTTCGTAAGCTGATCCATCCACGGAAAGGACTGCCGGCAGGGAGCACACCACGATGCCCAGAAATCCAGATAGACAACATGGCCGCGCAGGGAATCGAGACTGATCTGGCCGTCGGAAAGGGGCAGCGTGAAGGATGGCGCAGGAGTGGCCGCCGCCGCGATGGCGGAGAGACTGAAAAGAATCAGTATGAGAAGAAAGGTGCGACGAGTCGACATAATAGCTTGACTGTCCTTATGGTTATGATCAATGATCCTGTTCTCTAACGTTTGAAAGCCGGAAAGGCTCCGCCGCACGATGCCCCGCGCGACCCGTTAAGATGATATTGAATAAAAGGATACAAAAGTGTCCAAGGTTGCGAACGACCCAAAGAGAGGCGCACAGGCGTCGAACTGAAAATAGATATTCAGGTCAAGAAACGAACGGTTTACGGCCAGACGCGGGTGGTGACGCCGGGCGAAGAGAAGAGGCAGGGCCTCAAAAGGGGGCGGTTTTTTTCGGCGAAGATGGATATTGGCGACGACCCGAAACGGGTGAAGGTTGCGCTGGATGGAAATAGAACACTTCCGGCGTAGAAGACGCGCACTTACGTTCAGAATGAGCGGAAGTTTTAGACAGACGCAAGGTCATTGAACTTCAGACGCATGTAATTGATAGACTTAGTATAGAGAGAAGGCGAGAGTAAGAGACGTACGCTAACGGGATCATGGCATATTATGTTTTATAAAATAGGATCTTAATTCGTAATTTGCAGCGTTAGCCGCTCTGGACAAAATGTGGACATACGACGTATAAGCAGCGAGATAGGATTTGGCAAAGTGAATGGGCAGCGAGATGCTTGGGCAGAGCGGGCAGTTGGTCGCGGAGTTTGTGGGTTTTTGCCGCGGGGAGTCTGGCGGGGTAGTAGAGGGGTGGACAATGTTACGGAAAGTAGCGCGATTCCTTGACTTGTACGGAAAAAGTGCGTTATATTCTGTTCTATGAACGACCGTGCCAAACCGAGTTCATAAGACTATTGTGCGACCAGACGACCTTGCTATGAGTGTGATGACAGCGCGTACCCGTTTTCGCAGCACTTTTGCAGCGATTTGGACCAGAGAGGTTTCGGAAATCGCCGGCCCGTGCGGCCCGCGAAGCATGTCAAACCTTGAATGCAGATAAACCGGGTATCAAGAAAGAGGAGACAGCGATGAGATCACTTGGAAGAATTTGGATCAGTGCTCTCGCCCTAATCGTGCTGGCTGGAGGATTGGTTTCCGCCGGCACCGCAGGGAAAGGGAGTGCGGGCAAAGAGGTCTTGCTTGGCAAAGGAGCGGTTCAAGCGCCGGATATGGCAATGCAGAGAGCGGAGGTCTTAGCCGCCGCCCACGAGAAGAATCTGAACGGGCTATCGCTTTCTAATCAGGAGAAGATGGCCCTTGCGGAGGAAGCGCGCCTATTGCAGCCGCGCGGTCCGGGTCATCCGCTGGATGATCAGGGTGGTCCGGATGCCTTCGGCTACGCCTTTGTAGACAACTTGGGCGGTGACACCGCGACCTATGACTGGATTGAACTTCGCGGGGATGCTGATGCGACGTGGATCACGGGTTGGCAGAGCTATGATGACGGCTGCGCCAGTGCCGCGGCTCCGATCGGATTCGACTTCCCATTCTATGGCGCGAGCTACCAGAATTTTACGCCCACCAGCAATGGTATGATCGAGTTCGGCACGTGCAGCGCCAGCAGTTACTATAGCTGCATTCCGCAGACGATTTGGGGCGCGGCGGTTATGCCGTGCGCCTATGACATGCATTTGCAGCGCGGCGGCGACGCCACGGGCAATGACGTGGTCGCGTACAAGAACTTCGGCACGTATACCGTTATTGAGTATGATTCTATTGGCTTCTTTAACTCGACCTACACTGGCTCGAGCATGAAGTTCGAAGTGATCCTGTTCAATAGTGGCCGGATCAAAATTCAGTACAATACGGTCACCCTTGCGGGTGGTGCGATTATGGGCACGGTCGGTATTCAGAATGCGGCGACGACCACCAATCTTCCGTACCGCTGCTATACCGATGGCAATACGGTTCGCCCGCTGGAAGCGGAACGCGCCATCTGGTTTGCTTTGCCGGATGGACTTCCGAACCCGGTGACGAATCTGCAGGGTTCAGTGAATGGCGCCAACGTCACACTGACTTGGGTTGATCCGAACCATGACACAAATGGCAACCCCCTCACTCCAGACAGCATTCTGATTTATCGCGGCAACAGCCAGCCCGGTTCGCAAATCGGGCACGTGGCGGCCGGGGCGCAGACATTCAGTGTTACCGAGTCGCAGGGCAATATTACGTATTACGTCCGGGCCAAAGCGGGCACCTGGCTAAGCGGTCCTGTCAGCCGGACAGTGGTCGTCGGCACTCCGGGATATGCGAACGATTTTGACGTGGACAACGGCGGCTGGACCTCCGATGGCGGATGGAGTTGGGGCGCGCCGACAAATGCTACCGCTCCCCAGCCGCACAGCGGCTCCAATATGTGGGGCACGGGCATGGACGCCAACTATACGGGTAATCAATGCAATCATCTGGATCTGGATCCCGGTCTGGCAGTAACCAGCAACAACGCCACGGTCGAGTTCTGGGCATGGTGGAGCATGTATCCGTGGGGACCCTACGACGGCGTCAATTTCAAGGTCAGCGTCGATGGCGGCGTCACGTGGGAAAATGTGCAGCCCTCGCCCAGCTATTTCACTCAGCCTATTTACACCTTCAATACCTGTACCGGTGTGAGTGGTGACTCGGCCTGGACTGAAGCGGGTGCCAATTGGCAGTATGTCGTCATACCCATCGGGCAGTATCTGGGCCAGACGCCGATGTTCCGCTTCACGTTTGGATCCTATCTCAGCGGCTATCCCGGCTTCTTCTTCGATGACATGACCATCTGGGGCATCGCCACGCCGCCCGACGGCATCCCGCGCTCCGTCACCAACTTCCAGGGGACGTCGAACCGGAATACGGTGACGCTCACGTGGACGGATCCGGATCATGACACGAATAACAACCCGTTCACGCCGGACAGCGTGGTGATTTTCCGCGGCAACCTCCAGCCGGGTTCGCAGATCGGCCACGTGGCCCCGGGCGCTCAGACGATTTCTCTGCCCAGCCAGCCGGTAGGTCCCAACACCTACTATGCGCGCGCCAAGGCGGGAACGTATCTCAGCAGCGCGGCCAGCACCTCGTTCTGGGTGGGTGACTCGCTGTGGCGGGAAGCGGATTACGATTGGGTGGACATTACCACAGACGGCACGGTCGCGGCGCAGGGGGACGACTTCAACGACGGTCCCTTTGACCTTGGCTTCACCTTTACCTACTTTGGAAATCCCTATACGCAGGTGCGGATCTGCTCCAACGGCTTCATCACCTTCGGCGACCAGAACAACACGCTGGGCGCGCCTTGCCCGCTAAATACCGCTGCGCCGAACAACGTGGTCTACGTCTTCAATACGGACCTGTATCCGACAGCAGGCCAGTGCAAGTATTACGCAGATGCCGCTAACGGACGTTTCATCGTGAGTTGGGACAACTGCCCGCATTTCAGCCAGGGCGGTCCCTACAACTTCCAGGTGATCCTCGAGCCGAGCGGCAGCATCAAAATGCAGTACGGCGAGATGGCCGATGTCAATGCCGTGCTTGGTGTGGAAAATGCGACGGGAACCGCTGGTACCAACCTGTGGTGCCATACCGCGGGCTCCTTCACCCCCGGCGGCGGTAATGCCGTCGAATTCTGGGGCGGCGATCTGATTTACGGACCGGTGAGCGGACATGTGACCCTCAGCGGCGGACATGGCAGCGTGGCGGCGGTGACCGTGACGGCCAACGGCCAGTTCAGCCCCAACACCCATCCGAATGCCGGCGGCGATTACACAATAAGCCTGGTGCAGATCGGCAACCGCCGGATCACCGGAACCCTCGCCGGTTACGATCCGACGCCGATCACCATCGTGATTCCCGATTCGACGGGTTACACGGGCGCGAACATCACCATGCGCCGTTCGGCTCCGCCGGCTCCGGCAAGCCTGACAGGCACCGTGATTACGGCCCGGAACGTCGACAGCCTGCATTGGGCAATGTCTCCGGACACGATGGTGGACGGATATAAGCTGTACCGCAAGCTGACCACGGACGGTGCTTTCACCTTCCGCTACAACATCTGGGGCCGTACGACGCAGTATGTGCTCGACACCTTGACGGTGGCAGGCGTGTACAATTATGTGATCACGGCGGTAGATACCAACATGCTGGCTCCGCCCTGGTGCGAGTCGATGCTGTCCGACACCGTAACCAATCCTTATGGTCACCTTGCGCCGATCAACCTCACGGCGGACGGCGCCTTCGACAGCCACATTCATCTGGCGTGGAACTCGCCCACGGATGTTCTGGCATCCAACCTGATGTATGACAATGGCGTGAATGAAGTGGAAGGCATCGGCTGGTGGGGCGCGACGCCGCCCTACGGCTGGATGGTTGCCCGCTATCCGGGAACGGCCCCGCAGACCGTGACGGCCATCCGGGCGTATCTGACTCGCCTGGCGACTCCGGGTACGCCATTTGAACTGGGTGTATTTGCCGATGACGGCACCGGACACCCGAGCTTCACGCCGCTGGCGACGATTCATGCCACGGTGGAAGAGCCGTTGAACGCAATGCATGAGTACACGCTGGACGCGCCGGTCACCGTGGACAAGGGCACGTTCTATGTCGGCATCCGGCAGACGACGGGTCACTCCGTGTGTCTCGGCGGCGAAATGCAGACTCCGTTCATCACCAACACGTTCTTCTACAGCTACGATGGCCAGTCGTGGAATGCGTGGGAACCGGAACTGCTTTCTGTCCCCATGCTCTCGGCACATGTTACCGCCGCCGTGGAAAGCGGCATCACGGTTCGCAGCGACGTCGCCGTGAGCCGGGCTCCGATGGCGGCGCGCAAAACCGAGACGGTGAAGGGTTTCTTAGCCAAGACGCCGGCTTCGGTGAGGGCATTGACCGCACCCGCCGCCGCCAAGGTTGCGGCTCCGGGTCTCGCCCTTGGCGTCAGCGCAACCACGGACAAGAAGGACCAGTACTCGCATACTCCCGATGAGACGCGGGCGCCGTTTTCCCATCCGGCGTGGCAAGTTGCCCAGCGGATGAATTCGGCGGTTGGTCCGCACGCTCCCATCGCACGCGCGGCGGAATCATCCTCGCGCGGCCGCGGTGGACGCATGCTCGATGAAATTACCCGCTACCTGGTCTTCCGTGACAATGAGCCTGATGCGATCGACTCGACGCTGCCCGGCGTTCTGACCTATGACAACACCGGCGTGGCCGAGAATCAGAATCACACCTACATGATTAAGGCGCGGTATGATGACAACCTGTTGTCGCCGCCTTCGAACAGCGTCACCATGATGTGCAATATGGCTCCGGACGCTCCGACCAATGTGTTGGTTGAGGCTTCCGGGACGACCGGCATGCACATCACGTGGGCCGATCCGGCAGTCAACGTTGATGGATCGCCCTGCACGGACCTTGCCGGCATTCGCATCTATCGCGACGGCACATTGATTACCCCGACGCCGGTTGCCCCGGGAGTGCATTCCTATATTGATACCCCGCCCGATCCGATGACGATCTACACCTGGACGGTAAAGGGGATTGACGAAGTGCCCAATGAAGGTCCGGGCGCGGATGGCTCCGGTTCGGTGGTCAGCCCGTGGCATTCGGTGGAACTGCAGTGGGTAGACATCACCACGAACGGCACCGTGGCCGCGCAGGGTGACGACATCATGAGCGGCCCCTACGATCTGGGCTTCGCCTTCCCCTACTACGGCCAGACGTACAATCAGGTCAATGTCTGCTCGAATGGTTTCATCACCTTCGGCGACCAGAGCGTGACCCTTTATCCGCCTTGTATCCCGAGCACGTTTACGCCGAACGGCGTGGTGTTCGCCTTCGCGACGGACCTGTTTCCGACCTCGGGGCAGTGCAAGTACTACGCGGATGCGGCCAATCAGCGGTTCATCGTCAGTTGGGACAATTGCCCCCACTATGGCGGTAGCCCGAACTTCAACTTCCAGATCATCCTCGATGCGAACGGCGGCGTAACGCTCAATTACGGTACGATGGGCAACACCAACGCGGTCATCGGCGTGGAAAATGCCGATGGATCCGACGGTGTCAGCCTGCGGTGCACGGACACCGGACCGTTCACGCCGGGCGACAATGCGGTTCAATTCTGGGGCGGCCCGCGCCAGGCGATCAACGGCACGCTGCGTCATCTCGGTGGCAGCAATCCCGCGTTGATTGGTGCGCAGGTGTGGGCGACCGGCGGTGTAGACACTGTTCTGACCGATGCCAACGGCGCGTACCAGTTGCCGGTGGATCCGGGCACGTACACGGTGCATTACCGTCACGCCACGCATTGCGATTCGGTGCGCACTGGCGTCGTGGTGGAAGCGAATGTCAATACGACGATTGATCTGTCGTTGCGTTCGCCCAATGCCACGCTCTCGGTCAGTTCGCTGACGTTTGTGGTGCGCCGCTTCCAGACGCAGCCGCAGACCTTCTCGATCACGAATGCCGGAGGCAACTGCCCGCTGAGCTTCCAGGTGCTGGACAGCGTGAACTGGCTCAGCAGCGATCCGGCCAGCGGTACGGTAGATCCGAACCAGAGTGCGACGATCACCGTAACGGCATCGCCCGGTACGATGCAGCCCAACGAGTACCACACCACCATGCGGGTGCTGTGCAATGCGCCGGGCAGTCCGTTCCTGGTGCAGGTGGATATGAACGTGCTGTCGGTGGACCAACTCCCCGGCCTGCTGCCGACGGAGTTTGCCCTGCACGCCAACTATCCGAACCCCTTCAACCCGACGACGTTGCTGCCCTTCGACGTGCCGCAGAACAGTCAGGTGAACATCATCGTCTACAATGTGATGGGCCAGGAAGTGGCGACGCTGGTCAACGGCAAGTATGCGGCGGGCCGGTATCAGGTCAGCTTCGACGCCGGAAATCTTCCTTCGGGTCTTTACCTTGTGAAGATGACGGCGGGCAACTACACGGCCATGAACAAGATGATGCTCTTGAAGTAAGGATGAAGGATGAAGGCGGAAGGATGAGGGATAAACCGAGTCCGGAGGCCTGATCCTCGAAATCTTGGTGAACAAACGCAGGGGCGGCCAGGCTGGCCGCCCCTGCGTATAAGGAGTTTGGAGCAGGCGTGAACGACTTCTATTTGGCTTGGCCTAAAGGGAGAGGACTATGCCCGAACATATGATTTGCCCGTGGTGGCTTGGATATGCTCTGATCTCGCCATTGCGCCGCCTTTGGCAGGAGCCACGTCGGCTGCTTGCGCCGCATGTCAAAGATGGCATGACCGTGCTGGAGCCGGGGCCGGGAATGGGTTACTTTACGCTGGAACTGGCGCGGCTTGCCGGCCCCTCAGGACGGGTGATTGCGGTGGACGTGCAGCCGAAGATGCTGCGCGCACTGGAGCGCCGGGCTCGCAAGGCAGGACTTTCTGAACGCATCATGCCGCGGGTGGCGCACGGCGCTCGCTTGGGAATTGACGACGTTGCCGGACAGGTGGACATTGTGCTCGCCTTTGCCGTGGTGCACGAGTTGCCGGATATGGAGAGCTTCTTTCGCGAAGCGTTTGCGGTTCTCAAAACGGGAGGACGGATGCTGCTGGCCGAACCGTCGGGGCATGTAAATGCAGCGGCGTGGAGCCGGACACTGCAGGTTGCGCGGCAGGCCGGATTGCGTGAAGAACAGACATTAAAGATTTCGAAGAGTCATGCGGCGCTACTAGTGAAGGAATCGGCGGCATGAGCAGGAAGCGGCTTCTCTGGAAGGTGGCACCACCCTATCTGGCGATCACCCTGCTGGCGGTTCTTGCCACGGGATGGTTTGCCACGCACAGTCTGCGGGAGTTTTTCTTGCAGCATACGCGCGGGGATCTGGAACTGCGCGCGCGGCTGGTGATGCGCGATTTGCCGCCGACCTTTCCGGCCACCGAAGCAGACAGTCTGCAGCGGTTGTGTCTGACGCTGCGGGACATTTCCGGATCGCGCATTACGATGATCGGCCCGGACGGTCGCGTGCTGGGCGATTCGGACGCGGATCCGCGTCTGATGGAGAATCACGCGTCACATCCGGAGGTGCACACGGCGCTGCGCGGCGAGCCGGAGTTCGACGTGCGCTTCAGCGCCACGATGCGGCAGAACATGATGTACTTTGCGCTGCCGGTGCGGCGAGGCACGGAAATCGTCGGCGTGGTGCGCGCGGCGCTGCCGCTGACCTCGTTTGACGAGGCGCTAAGCGACATGATCGAGCGAATCATTCTCGGCGTAATCGGTGTTGCGGTCATGGCGGCGCTGATCACCTATTTGCTGTCCCGCCGGATCAGCCGGCCCATCGTCGCTCTGGTGGACGGTGCGCGGCGCTATGCGACCGGAGATTTTTCCCACACGCTGGATCTGCCGGACAGCGCGGAGCTGGCTTCGCTGGCCGAGACGCTCAACCACATGGCAAGAGAGCTGGACGCGAAGATCCGCGAACTGACCACGCAGCGCAACGAACAGGACGCTGTGCTGGCCAGCATGGGAGAGGGCGTGATTGCCGTCGGCAGGGACGAGCACATTCTGTTTATGAATCCGGCGGCGGAGGAATTGCTGGGCGCGGATCGCGAGAGAGCCAAGGGACGGCTGTTGCAGGAGTACGTGCGGAGCAGCGAATTGCAGCAGTTCATCCGCCGCACGCTGACTGAAGAGGAGATGCCCGCGCCGCGGGAAATCAGTCTGCCGTCGCGCGCGAATCATGTGCTGCAGGTCAGCGGGAGTCTGCTGCGCGGTCCCGACGGAACGCAGCCGGGCGTGCTGGTGGTGCTGAATGACATCACGCGCCTGCGGCAACTCGAAGGATTGCGGCGCGAATTCGTGGCCAATGTCTCCCATGAATTGAAAACGCCTATCACCACCATCAAAGGCTTTGTGGAGACGCTGCGGGAAGGCGCGCTGGAAGACAAGGATTATGCGCGAACCTTTCTGGAACGCATCAGCCGCAACGTGGACCGCCTGAATGCCATCATCGACGATCTGCTCAATCTCTCGCGTATCGAACGGGATACCGGGCAATCGGATGTGAAGACCACGCCGGGAAGCGTGGCCGACGTGGTGCGCTCGGCGGTGACCGCCTGCTTTCCCCTCGCCGAAGAGCGGCGGATTGCGCTGCGCATGGGCCGTTGCGAGGAACTGACCGCGCCGATCAACGCGACGCTGCTCGAACAGGCGGTCGTCAATCTGCTGGACAACGCCATCAAGTACAGCGAGGAGCATCAGGAGGTTGAGGTGGACCTGTACCGCGCCGGGAACAGCGCGCGAATTGTGGTGCGCGATCACGGTGTGGGCATCAGTGCGGAACATTTGCCGCGGCTGTTCGAGCGGTTCTACCGCGTGGACAAAGCGCGGAGCCGCAAATTGGGCGGCACGGGGCTGGGACTGGCCATTGTCAAACACATTGCGCAGGCGCACAAAGGCCATGTGGAGGTCGAGAGCACTCCCGGCGCGGGAAGCATGTTTACGATTACGCTGCCTATGGAGTAACGGCGGTGAGATCGTACATACCATGAACGCAAAGGCCGGCGCACATGCACCGGCCTTTGGCGTCATAAGGGAGTAGCGGTCTCCTACTTAAGCAGTATCATCTTTTTGGTGACCACATAGTCTCCGGCGCGCATGCGGTAGAGATACGTTCCCGTGGCGGCGAGGGCGCCGCGGGCCGTCAAACCGTCCCACATCACGCGGAACCGTCCCGCAGGCTGCATCTGATCGGTCAGGGTGGTGACTTCATGCCCGAGCATGTCGAAGACTTTCAGTTCGACGCGGCATGTCACAGGCAAATCAAAGGTAATCTCCGTGGTTGCGTTAAAGGGATTGGGATAGTTCTGAGCCAGGCCGAACTCCGTGGGCACTTGGGAACCGTCGGTCACATCGAGGAAGCGGGGAGGCGCGCCCACGATGCGGATGATGAAATTGACATTCGACGTATCGCCGATGCCGGTGCGCGCGGTTGCGCTGACCCGCATCCGTGCCGTGGTGGATGCGGCGCCGCCGGCGGTCCAACGGTAGAGGCCGTTGTTGGGAACGCGCGCGGCAATGGTCTCCCACGCACCGGATGGATAGGCGCGGTTCAGTTCGATCTTGACGCTGTCGGTCATATAGGTCGACGTCCAGGTGATCGAATAGAGCGTGCCGGTGCTCCATGTCACCGCCGTGTTGGGCGCGGTCACGGTAAGACGCCGCGTGCCGATGGTGAAGTTTGCCGCCGAGAATTTAGACGTGTTGGTGTGCACCGCGCCGCTGATGCGAATCCGCGCGGTGGTGGTCGTCGGCCCGGTGACTACCCAGCGATACGATCCATTGTTGGGGACGCGTGTCGCCAGCGCCACCCACGATCCACTGGAATAGGCGCGATTGATTTCGATCCTCACGCTGTCATCCGGCAGATTGGTGCAACTCCACTGAATCGTCGCCGTGTCACCCGTCAGCCACGTAACTGCGGTATTGGGCGAGATCAGGGTAATCGAACGCGCGGCGATGGCAAAGGCATTGGATGTGTCCTTGACGAATGTGTGCGCCACGGCGCTGATCCGCATTCGGGCGGCAGCCGCGTCGCCGGTGGTAACCACCCAGCGGTACCAGCCGGTGTTCGCCACGCTGCTGGCCAGTGTGGTCCACGCGCCCGCCGGATAGGTACGGTTGATTTCGAGCTTTACATTTTCCGTTAGATTCTGCGAGATCCAGCGAATGGTATCGGCATCGCCGACGTACCACGTCTCTCCACCGGCAGGCGACGTCAACGCAAGGGACGGAACGGCGAGTGCGATGTCCGCATCGGAGGTGTCACCGATGGCAGGATGCGCCGCCGCCAGAATTCGCACCCGCATGTTGGGCGTAACCGGCCCGCTCACCAGCCACGGGTACCGGCCTGTGTTGGCGGCGTTGGCGTTCAGCACGTTCCACGGGCCGTTGGGGTAGTCGTAGTTGAACTGAATCGCCACGGGCTCATTGGTCATGCAGGTCGTGGTCCACTTGACCGTGTCCACACCGCCGATCAGACAGGTGCCGGCGGTGTTCGGCAGAGTCACGTGAATGCTGCGCTGGCCCAGGATGAAATTCACGTTGGATGTATCGCCCACGCTGGGGTGAGTGACCCCCGTGATGCGCAGCCGCGCCGTGGTGGACAAGGTTCCCGTCGGCACCACAATGCACTGACCGCTATTGGGCACCGATGCGGCCAGAGTTTCCCACACGCCCGTGGGATACATCCGCTTCAGTTCGATCTTCACGTTTTCGGACATGTTCGCCGATGTCCAGCGGACATAGGTGCTGTCACCCATGACCCACGTGAGCGCCGTATTCGGACTGGTGACCGTGATACTGCGCACGCCGATGGAGAAGGCGCTGGACGTGTCGCAGGATGCCGGGTGCGTGACACCCCGAATGCGCAGCCGCGATGACGCTCCCGCCGGTCCGGTAACCGTCCAGACATAGGCGCCGCCATTGGGCACGCTGGCGGCGACGGTCGTCCAACTTCCTGTCGGGTACGCGCGGTTCACTTCGATGCGGAGGTTTTCGCTGAAGTTGGCGGAAGTCCACGTGATGGTGTCCACATCGCCCGTCAGCCACACGGCATTGGTGGCGGGATTGGAAATCCAGACGCTGCGCTGGTCGGTCGCAAAGTTGGCAGCGCTGGTATCACCCACCAGCGAGTAGCTGACACTGGTGACGCGGATGCGGGCATTGGCGCTGATTCCGGGACCGACCACCCAGCGATACCAGCCGACGTTGGGCGTGCCGCTGGTGATGACGTTCCATGCGTAGCTGGGATAGGCGTAGTTGACTTCGATCTTGATGTTGCCGGTCAGATTGCCCGCGGTCCAGCGAATGGTGTCGGCATCGCCGCTGTACCATGTCTCGCCGCCATTGGGCGTGGTAAGCGTTATGGTACGCGCCGGAACAGGATACAGGTCGGCGGTCATCACCGCGCCGGAATTACTGATGTTGCGCACGGAGAATCCCGTGGACGTGCCGGCGTAGTCCCGGGAGTTCGGCGTGCTGGCGTCGTCAAAGGTCCTCTTGTTGGTCGAACCGGGGAAGGGGTCGCCGGAGTTTCCCCGGTTGATGTTGTGCTCCAGTTCCCAGAGGCCGTCGGCCTGCTCCACCGCCACACGATAGTGGCCGCTGGTGGTGTGGCCCGGATACCACTGGGCGTTGTTGTTCCCTGCGGCGTCGTCAACGTGATAGATAATCAGTCCGCTTCCGGGCAGCGACGCATCATAGCCCGCAGGCTGGCGGTTCTCCACCAGCATATACTGCTGGGCGGAAATGTTCATGCGATAAACCGTTGGATCGTTCTCGACCGCGGGAATCGACGCGCCAATCATCGTGCTGCTTACCGGAGTCGGGGTGACCACACCGATCCTCAGTTTGCTCCAGGCATCGAAGTGTGCCGGAGAATTGCCCAGGTTGCCGTTCCACGATCCGGACGCCATCAGGCTCCAGCGGCCAATGCCCTGCGAATCGTTCCCCGTGTCATAGAGATCGGGCAGACCGAAAGCGGCATGGCCCATCTCATGGGCATAAACGCCGCAGGTCATGTCGCCGTTGGCCTGCCAGTACTCCGGCTCGGAGGAATAGCCCCACACCTGCACGCCGTCCACGGTCTGCGGTGTGCTGACGCTCCAGGCATGTGACCAGACGTCGTTGCTGCTGCCTGTGAACTCCGCGCCGGGTCCGGAGTGAATGACAAACAGCGCATCGACGTAGCCGTCGCCGTCATTGTCGTAGGGAGAAAAATCCACAAACGGATCGGCCAGGGCCACGGCGTCTTCCACCATCCTCTGCGCGTTGTGGGGATAGGCTCCGAAGCCATTCTGACCGTTCACGTAATAGGCGTAGGTTTGAGGAGCGCGCAGCCAACCGACGGCACTGGGCATGTTGAGCGTCACGATGGTTACGTTGCCATAGGTGGTCTCGGACATGAAATTGTTCAGCGAACCGGTCTGGCCGCCGAACAACAGGTTGTCGAAGGCGCTGGGAGCCGCCTGATGCCCTTTGGTGCTGAAATCAAGCAACAGGACCAGAATATTCAAATTCTCGTCGAGGGGATGACGGCCCGTCCGGTTCAGGAACGCTGCCGCCGTACGGGGAGCGTCCACGCCGGCAGCCCGCAACGCCGTTTCATTCTGCAAGTAGTAGGGTGTGGGAATGGCGCCGCTTTCGATCCGTTTCATCAGATCCGGATGGGGCGGCATGGCAAGGACGGACAAGATCCCGCAAAAAAGTAGCGCGAGGATGGTGGCGGTATAGAGGCATTTCATCGGGATCGTCACCCTCAAATAAGTTGCGGGGAGTGCACAAGCTGGCCGTGAGCGGTATCCTCCTCAAGGCAACTCCGGTGCCCGGATGTAGGATGCTGTCTTTACTGAACTTTAGATTCAAAGACCCGGAGGTCAAAGAAACCAGATGGGGGATTTGCCCCAAGCTCCACCGTGTGTTTTCCACCCAAAAAGAGCGTATCTTAGGCATCATTCCGGCGAAACAAATCGCTTGCCCCGCCGTCTGAAAGCATAGATCCCCTGCGTCAGGAAAAGCCCCGCAACCCCGTTTGCCTGCACGCCTTCTTCACCCGCTTCTTCCTTCCATATTTCCCCTATTTGCCACTCCGGAGAGTGAACATGAGACAATTTCAACACCCTAAAGCACCGCATCTGTTGTTTGGCTTCGTTTTGAGCGCACTTCTTGTCGTGATGCTGTCCCTGCCGGTCACGGGACAGGAACTCAAGGAGCGGTCGGAAGTCGCGGACAAGTACAAGTGGGATCTGTCCGCGCTGTACAAGTCGGACGCCGACTGGGACAAGGATCTGAAGACGGTCGAGGCTATGGTCCCGACCCTCAAGGGTTTCGAAGGCAAAGTCAGCAAGTCGCCGGACGATCTGCTGGGCTTTTACAAGGCCGCCGAAGCTGCCGGCAAACTGATCGACAACCTGCAGGTCTATTCCGGTCTGGCTTATGATCAGGATACCCGCGTGCAGAAGTACACCGGCATGAAGGACCGTCTGGGCAGTGTCCAGTCCAAGATCGGCGAGGCCATGTCCTGGTTCACACCGGAACTGGTATCCATTCCTACGGCCACGCTGGAGAGCTGGTACAAGAGCAAGCCGGATCTGGCGCTCTACCGCCACAAGGTCGACGACGCTTTTCGCACCCGCGCCCACACGCTGAGCCCCGTCGAAGAGCGCCTGCTGGCGCTGTCCGGCGAGACCGCCGGCGGCTATGTCAACGCCAACACCTCGTTACGTGTGACGGATATCAAGTTTCCCACGATGAAGGATGAGCAGGGCAACGACGTGCAGCTTTCCGAAGGCCGCATGGGCATGCTGCTGCGTTCCTCCGACGCCCGCGTGCGCCGCGACTGCGCCATCGGAATGCTGAACACCTACAAGCAGTATGAGAACACCGAAGCCGCGCTGATGACCGGCAACATTGCCGGCGATCTGTTCTATGCCCGCGCGCGCCACTATAATTCCTGCGTGCAGGCCGCGCTGGATAATGACAACATCGACACCACCGTGTACCTGAATCTGATCGAGACGGTGAAGAAGAACACGGCGACCATTCAGCGCTATGCCGATCTGCGCCGCCGCGCCCTCAAGCTGGATTCGATTCACTTCTACGATATGTTTGCGCCGCTGATCCCCGAGACCAAGCAGCACGTTGAGTATGACGACGCCGTGAAGACCATCGAACTGGCTATGGCTCCGCTGGGCAAGGATTATGTCGAGCCGATGAAGGTCGGCTTCAACAGCCGCTGGATCGACGTCTATGAAACCAAGGCCAAGCGCGACGGCGCGTACAGTTGGGGCAGCTACATGGCGCACCCGTACATGCTGCTGAACTACAATAACCAGCTCGACGACATGTTCACCACGGCGCACGAGATGGGCCACAGCATGCACACGTGGCACAGCAACAAGTACCAGCCCTACGCTTACAGCCAGTACACGCTGTTCAACGCCGAAGTGGCGTCGACCTTCAATGAAGCGCTGCTGATGGATTATCTGCTGAAGAAGGAGAAGGATCCCGCCAAGCGCCTGTACCTGATCAACCAGTACATCGACAACATTCGCGGAACGGTCATCACGCAGGTGATGTTCGCCGACTTCGAACTGAAGATGCACCGCGCCGCCGAAGCGGGCGAACCGTTGACCGCCGAGAGCCTGTCGCAGATGTACATTGAAACGCTGAAGTCCTACTACGGCAACAGCGTGGTGCTCGATCCGGAATACGGTTACACGTGGGCGCGCATTCCGCACTTCTACCGTAATTTCTACGTCTACAAGTATGCCACGAGCTACTGTGCCTCGCAGGCGCTCTCGCAGAAGGTGCTGAAGGGCGAGAAGGGCGCGCGGGAAGCCTACATCGGCTACCTGTCCGGCGGCAGCTCAAAGTACCCGCTGGACCTGCTGAAGGACGCCGGCGTCGACATGAGCACCTCTGCTCCGGTGGATGCCACCATGAAGAAGCTGTCCGAACTGGTGGACGAGATGGAACGGCTGCTGAAGCAGACCAAGCGAATCTGACGCTTTTTTGCAGCGAGATTGTGAAGACCGGCCCAAAGAGGGCCGGTCTTTCTTTTTTCAACGAAGGCCCCGTCTACTCCGAACAGATTAGGATCAACTGTGATCCTCCAGCAGAAGCAAAGTGGAGCATCGGCAAGAAGGATCTTCTTTTCGATAGCCATACAGGTAGATGAGGTTAGATAAACTAAGTCACCTCTTAAGATGCCTAAGGCTCCGTTCGGCTCGGCAACTTGATCGCAGAGGCACACGTTCAAATATCAAGGGCTCGCATCTTCCGGAATATGCCGACAATGCGGCGGTTTGACTTGGCGAGAGACGCACCCTTAGAAATTGAATTTTTCCAAATAAATTTCCTGCTCCCGCTGAGATGGAAAATTAATTCGGAAGCAACTTGCTTTTCCTACGCGCGTGTCCTAAATTAATGTGGTTGCATACTATGAATTGCTCCGGAACGTGCGCAGAAGTCATTTTGCGTGACGTGACCCAGCAATCATCCAGCACCTTGATCTCACTTACGCATCCGTGCGCGAGTATCCGCCGCATCCGCACCATCTGGGCTGAATCCGAATACTTGCAGTAGAGCCGGGGGCGGTGGCGCAGCTGATGTAGCGTTAGCCGCCTTTTTCTCTGTCATACCCTATCTAAAAAATCGCCTTATGTCACGAAAGTCACACACGAAAGACGCTCCCGCAGAACCCTTCACCGCGCTGGCAGTCGCCGAACAAGATTCGGGAATCCGCGGTTTGCAGACGGCGCTGCGGGAAGCGGGAGCACCTCAAGCTAAGTTGACCACGATGCGTCCCCGCGAGGCGCAAGGTCTTCTCAGCAGCGGAACGTCGTATAATCTGGTCGTGATTCGTGATTCTTCCGATTGCGATGCGCTCGAACTGCTGAATTCGGCGGCCAGGACCGGCAAGGTGGTCGTGCTGGCCGCCCACGATGACTGCGCGCGCACGATAGAACTGTTCGAAGCGGGAGCCTTCGACGTGGTCTCGCGCCAGCAGGCGGCCTGCGGCCTGCTGTCCTACGCGCTGCGGCGCGCGGTGGGCAAGCATCCCCGCCTCGAAGAAATCATAGAAACCCCGCCGCCCCCGCCGGCAGAGGCCCCGGCCTTCGACGCGGAGACGCTGCGGCTGGCGCTGCAAAATTCTCCGGTCACCGTCTGGCGGCAGGACGAAGATCTGCGCTACGTGTCGGTGTTCAATCCGGTGTCGCCGATCTCGGATGCCCAGCAGATTATCGGCAAAACCGATGAGGAGCTGTTTGGGGCGAACGGCGGAAAAGAGCTGATAGACCTGAAGTCGCAGGTGATTCGAACCGGCGAGCGGGTGCACGATGAGATCAAGCTGATCTTCAACAAGCGGATCACATACCATAATGTGATCATCGAGCCGCAGAAAGATTCCAAAGGGAACGTGACGGGCCTGTTGACGGCGTCGGTGAATATCACCGCCGCGCACCGCACGGAAGAAGAATTGCGCGATGCGCACGACGATCTGGTGTCCGCCAACGAGCGGCTGCGCCGCGAGATGCGCCGGCGGCGGGAAGTGACCGACATGCTGCGCGATCAGGCCGAACTGCTGGACCTGGCCGAAGACGCGATTCTGGTCTGCGATGACAAGGACCGGATTCTCTACTGGAACCAGGGCGCGGAGCACACGTACGGGTTCACCGCCGGCGAAGCGGTGGGCCAGATTGCGTATGAACTGCTCCACACGAAGTTTCCGGAGTCCTTTGGCGATCTGGAAGCCGAACTATTGCGTGCCGGATCTTATAGCTGCGAACTGGAACAATATACCAAGGATGGGCGCGGTATTACTACGGCCAGCCGCTGGACCTTGCGTCGCAACGATGAGCAGGAAGTTTCCTTTCTGCAAATCAACCGCGACATAACCGCGCGAAAGCAGATGGAGCAGTCGCTGCGGCATCAAGCGGATCTGTTCGATCTCGAAGACGACGCGATTATCGTAAGGGATCTGGAAGACCGCTGCATCTATTGGAATCGCGGCGCCGAGCGGCTCTACGGCTGGACGCGCGAGGAAGCGCTCGGACAGGTGGTGCACGAACTGTTGATGGCGCAGACCACTGTTCCTTATGACGAGATCAAAGAACGGGTCCTGCGCGAGGGGAGTTACGAAGTCGAAATTACGGACATCACGCGGGACGTCCGCAAGCTGGTGGTTACCAGCCGCTGGGCAGTGCAGCGCGACCACAACGGGGCTCCTATCGCCTTTATGCAGGTGAACCGTGAAATCACCCAGCGCAAAGAAATGGAAGAGGCTCTGCGGTGGGCGGTGCAGAGTGCCGTCCGCGAGCAGGCGCAGCTTGAGGCGGTGTTCGAGTCGGTGGATGACGGCATCGTGGTCACGGACATGCAGGGCCATTTCCGGCTGGTGAACAAGGCCGAAGCCAAAATGTGCGGGTACAACAGTCCCGATGAGATGAAAAAGAATCTGGATTACTTTGCTTCGGTGTTCCAGATCATGAGTCTGGACGGCACGCCGCTGCCGCTGGAAGACTGGCCGGTTTCCCATGTGCTGCGCGGGAGAACCGTGAGTGAACGGGAGTTGCGCGCGCGACGTACCGACACCGGGCAGGAGTGGTATTTCAGCTTCAGCGGCCAGCCTGTGTTCGAAGAAGACGGCACGCAGATCCTCGCCGTGATCGTAACCCGGGACATTACCCAGCGCAAGCAGGCCGAAGAGGAGTTGGCCGACCGCGCGGAACGTCTCCGTCAGCTCAACAACGATCTGGAAGAATTGAACGCGCAGCTTGAAGAGGAAATTTATGATCGGCGGCGGACCGATGAGGCGCTGCGGCGCAGCGAAGCCCAACTGCGCACCGTGATCGACACGCTTGCCGAAGGTGTGATTGTCTCGGATCTTGAGGGCAACCTCATCGAGTGGAACCGTGCCGCGCTGGATATGCATGGCTATGAGACTCTCGAGGAAGCGCGGCGCAGATTGCCGGAGTTCACCCGCGTATTCGAACTGCGGGAGATGGATGGCACGCCGGTGTTCTTCGAGGATTGGCCCCTGTCCCGCATCTTGCGCGGAGAGCCGTTGCGGGACTGGGACCTGCGGATTTCGCGGGTCGGCAGCGACTGGCAGCGGGTCTTCAGCTACGCCGGCACCCTTGTGCGGGATGACCAAGGCAAGCTGCTGCTGGCGGTGCTGACGGTCAGCGACATTACCGACCGCCATAAGGCTGAAGAAGATCGCGTCCACCAGGCCTTTGTACTGGACCGTGTACGCGACGCCATCGTGGCGGTGGATCCGGTCTTCCATATTACAACATGGAACCGCGCCGCCGAAGACCTCTTCAGCATAAAAGCCGGCCAGGCGATAGGCAAGTACGCCTTTGATGTGATTCCGTCTTCTCACACGGCGGAAGAACGCGAGGCTATCGCCGATGATCTGGCGGCGGGACGGACCGTGGAGTTCGAATCCGGATTCCGGCATCCGGACGGCACGGCGTTTACCGCACATGTTCAATCTGCGGCGCTGCGGGCGGCGGACGGGAGAATTGCGGGGTATGTGTCCGCGTACCGCGATATCACCGAACGCAAACGCGCGGAAGAGGACCTGCGCAAGGCCAAGGAAGATTATCAGTTCCTCGTGGAGAACCAGACGGACATGGTGGCGCGGATGAGCCGTGATGGCCGTCGGCTGTATGTCAATTCCAATTACCTGAAATTGGTAGGTAAGACCGAAGAAGAGGTTCTCGATACAAGGTACGTGCCGGAAATCCACCCCGACGATCAGACGCGTGTGGACGAAGCGTGGCAGAAGACCTTTGAGCCGCCGGCGTTCCGCAGCGAGATCGAAGCCCGCACCATGACCACCGACGGCTGGCGTTGGCTCTCCTGGCGCAACACCGCCGTGGCCGATGAGCATGGGAAGCGGAACACGGCCATCTGCGTGGGACGCGACGTCACCGATCTGAAGGAAGCCGAGGAAGCCCTGACGGCCTCGCGGGAACGGCTGAATACCGCCCTTGAAGCCAACCGCATCGGCTTCTGGGAATGGAAGCCGCCCAATGAAATCTACTACTCACCGCAGTGGTACACCATGCTGGGTTACACCCCCTACGAACTCTCCATGACTTTCGATTCGTGGCAGAAGCTGGTGCATCCGGATGACATGCCGGGCACACTCAAGGACATGGTGCACGCTTTAAATCCCGGTTCGAAGGGCTTTGAATTGGAACACCGCATGCGCTGCAAGTCGGGTGAGTACCGCTGGGTACTGATGCGCGCCAAGGTGGTGAAATGGGACCGGCTGGGACGCCCCAAGCGGATTCTGGGCACGGAAACGGACATTACCGAACGCAAGCAAATGGAAGAGGCGCTGCGGGTCAGCGAGGCGCGTCTTATGGCCGGCCTCGAAGCCACTCGGATCGGCATGTGGGACTGGGATCCGCAGAACGATCGCGCCTTTTACAGCCCCACGTGGTATACGATGCTCGGCTACGAGCCCTACGAACTGCCGCAGAACCGGCACACACTCGAAGAACTGATTCATCCGGACGACCGCGCCGCGGCCCTCGCGGCGACGGAGAATCTCTCCCGCAGCACCAAGGCTCTGGTGGAAGCCGAGTTCCGCATGAAGCACAAAGACGGACAGTACCGCTGGATTCTGGACCGCGGTAAAGTTGTGGCCTGGGACGGCAACGGGCGGCCGCTGCGCGTCGTAGGCACCCACACGGACATCACCGAACGCAAACAGTCTGAAGAAGCCCTGCAGCGCAGTGAAGCGATTCTGGCGCAGGCCGGGCAGATGACGCACCTCGGCGCGTGGGAATTCGAATTCGCGAACACTTCGGATGCGACGGCAGAAAATCCGCTGCATTGGTCCGATGAGGTCTTTCGCATCTTCGGCTATGAACCCGGCGGCGTCAACGTGACCAACAGTCTGTTCTTCGAACACGTTCACCCCGACGACCGCGATCTGGTGCGGGAAGCGGTAGACCGCGCCATTGCCCTGCATGAGCCCTACACCGTGGAGCACCGCATCCTCCGGCCCGACGGGGATATGCGCATTGTTGTGGAGCACGCGGTGATCGTGTTCGACGACCATCATCGTCTGCAGAGGATGATCGGCGCGGTGCAGGATATTACCGACCGCAAGAAGACGGAAGAGCAGATCCGGCGGCACTCGGAAGAACTCGAACGGATTATCGAGGAGCGTACGGCGCAGATCCGCAAGCTTGAGCGGCAGCGGCTGGAAAGCGAGAAGCAGGTGTCGGTGGGCCGCATGGCCGCGCGCATCGCCCACGAGATCAACAACCCCCTGGCCGGAGTGAAGAACTCCTTCCTGCTGGTCAAGAAGGCCATTCCGGAAGACTACAAGCACTTCGAGTTCGTCAACCGCATCGAGCGAGAATTGGACCGCATCGCCCGCATCGTGCGCCAGATGTTCGAACTTTACCGTCCGGAGCGCCGAGAACCGGAAGTGATCCGGCCGGCGGATGCCATTCAAGACGTGGTAATCCTGCTGCAAGGGAACATCCGCTCGCAAGGCATTAAAGTCGAGCAGGAGACGGCGCGGGCCGGAAAGCCGGTCCGGATTCACAGCGACTCGCTCAAGCAGGTGCTGTTTAACGTGTTGCAGAACGCCATCGAAGCCTCGCCGCAGGGCGCGACCGTGCGCGTGGAGTGCATTCTCCGCGGCAGCGTTCTGGCCCTCGATATTGCGGATCAAGGCGGCGGCATTCCCGAAGAGGTGCAGTCGAGAATCTTCGAGCCGTTCTTCACCACCAAGGAGGGTGAGACCACCGGCGGCCTCGGATTAGGGCTCTCGGTAACCCGCAGCTTGGTGGAGAGCATGGGAGGCTTGATCTCCTTCGAGACCATCGAGAACCGCGGCACTACCTTTCACATTACCTTACCCGTTCAGGTCGAAGATGAAGTGCCGCGAACGGCTTCATCGTAGGGTGTGACACAGACGATCCCTTGCCGGCGGGCGCGGTTTTTGACCGCGCCCGTTCTCTTTTCAGGATGTGCATGATCCTGCCGATTCGCTGGAGACATTGGGCCGGATGCGCAGTTTATTATAGGTGAATCGCGATGGGCCGGGATGGTGGAAGAAAACGCGCAGTATACAAACCGCCGCGCACGTGCCCGCACGGCACTCTGCCGAGAAGTGCGGCGCGTTCTGATAGGGTCTGATCAGGAGTGTTCCTCCCACCGTCTGCCCTCTGCCGAGACACATCGGATAGCCCCCACCGAACATCTTACTCACAAATCCATGAGGCGAACATGCACGCACGGATTGATTATGACAAGGTAGCTCCGGACGTTTACAAAGCCATGCTGGTCTTGGACAGGGAGGTGAACAACTCCGGGCTGGAAAAATCGCTGCTGGATCTGATCAAGATCCGGGCCTCGCAATTGAACGGCTGCGCCTTCTGTATTGACCTGCACGCCAAGGAAGCCCGCGCGCGGGGCGAGCATGAACAGCGAATCTACGAACTGGACGCCTGGCGGCACACCACCTTCTACACCGACCGCGAACGCGCCGCGCTGGCGTGGACCGAAGCCGTGACCCTGCTCACCGTTGGGCACGTGCCCGATGAAGTCTATGCCGAAGCTCGCCGGCAATTCAACGATTCGGAACTGGTGAATCTGACGCTGGCGGTGGTGACGATCAACGGCTGGAACCGGCTGAGCATCGCGTTCCGCGCCGTGCCGGGATCGCACCGCGCCGTCACGGCGTCCATGTCCAACTCTGTCAGCGCCGCGTGAGCGGGAGAATGCTTTCCATGAAAACAGCTCTGATTACCGGCTCGACGCGGGGCATCGGCCTGGAAATCGCCCAACAACTCGCGCAGCGCCGCTTCCGGGTGTGGCTGTGCGGGCGGGATGAAGCCGCCGGCAGAAAAGCGGCGGCAGCGCTCTGCGAGCGCAATCTGGACGCGCGCTTCGTGAGCATGGACGTGTCGCAAACCGGCTCGATCCACGCCGCCTTTCAAACGCTGCTGCAAAGTGCGGACGCGCTGGATGTGCTCGTGAATAACGCGGGCATCTCGCTGGACGAGGCCGACAATATTCTCACCGTGGCGCCCGACATTCTCAGCCAGACGATGAGCACCAACGCCTTCGGCTGCCTCTATGTCACGCAGGCGGCGGCGCCGTTGCTGCGGCACGGCGGGCGCGTGATCAATGTCTCCAGCGGCGCAGGGCAGATCTGCCGCGGGATGAGCGCCTATGCGCCGGTGTACAGCATCAGCAAAACCACGATGAACGCCATCACCTGCCAGCTTGCCATCGCGCTCAAGCCGAAGGGGGTAACCGTCAACGCGGTCAATCCCGGCTGGGTGCGCACCGACATGGGCGGCACAATGGCGCCGCGTTCTGTGGAGAAAGGCGCGGAGACTCCCGTGTGGCTGGCCACCGAAGCGCCGCCCGATCAGACCGGACTCTTCTGGCACGACAAGAAAATTATTCCGTGGTAACACCATGAACGCGCGGCCGGACCTCTGGTATAAGAACGCGCTGATCTATGCGGTGGACGTCAAGTCCTTTCAGGACTCCGACGGCGACGGCATCGGGGATCTGCGCGGCATGATCTCGCGGCTGGATTATCTTTCGCGGCTGGGCGTAACCTGCCTCTGGCTGCTGCCGTTCTATCCGTCGCCGCTGCGGGATAATGGCTATGACATCTGCGATTACCTCACGGTGGATGCGCGGCTGGGCACCTTGCAGGACTTCATCGAGCTGGTGCACCGCGCGGGGGAACTGGGCATGCGGGTCATCACGGATCTGGCCTTCAATCACACCTCCGATGAACATCCGTGGTTTCAGGCCGCTCGCCGCGCGCGCGATTCGCGCTACCGCCATTACTACGTATGGAGCAATACTCCGCCACCGGTGCTGCCGGGCGGGGAGAATGCCTTTCCGGGCACCGAGCGCAGCGCGTGGACCTACGATGAGGTCGCGGGAGCCTATTACTACCATCTCTTCTATCACTTCCAGCCGGATCTGAACACCGCCAATCCCGATGTCGTCGAAGAGATGCGCCGCCTGATCCACCTCTGGACCTCCTTCGGCGTGGCAGGGTTCCGGTTGGATGCCATCGGGCCGATGATCGACAAGCGGACACGCTATCTGCAGAACTCGGAAGATCCCTTCTCCATTCTGCACATCATGCGGCAGGCGATCGAGGAGCGCATCCCCGACGGGATGCTGCTGGGGGAAGCCAACGTTTCGCCGGCACAATTGGTAAACTACTTCGGCAAGAGCGGCCGTTTGAATACGCTGCTGAATTTCCTGATTAGCCAGTACCTGTTCCTCGCCTTGGGAACCGAAGACAGCGCGCCGTTGACCGCAGCGCTGTCGCTGATTCCCCCCGCGCCCGACGATGCCCAATGGGTGAACTTCCTGCGCAACCTCGACGAGCTGAACCTCGACAAACTGACACCGGAGGAACGCTGCCTTGTGCTGCAAATCTTTGCGCCGGAACCGTCCATGCAGCTCTATCAGCGCGGCATCCGCCGTCGAGTGGCCACCATGCTGGATGGGGACCTCCGCCGCTTGCGCATGGCCTACAGCCTGCTGTTTTCCCTGCGGGGAAGCCCGATGATTACCTACGGCGACGAGATCGGCATGGGGGATGATCTCTCGCTCTTCGAACGCGAGAGTGTGCGCTCGCCGATGCAGTGGACCGCCGGGCCGGGCGGTGGCTTCACCACGGCCAAACCCGAGTGTCTGATCCGCCCCGTTATCGAGCACGGACCGTTCGGTTGCCGGAAAGTGAATGTGGAGGATCAGACCCATGATCCCGAGTCCCTGCTCTGCTGGATGCAGCGCCTGATGCTCACGCGGCGGCAGCATCCGGAAATCGGCGAGAACCAGGCGATTCTGGAAACAGGCAACCGTGCCGTGTTTGCCAGCCGCTCGGACAATCGCGAATGCGGCCTGCTCATGGCGCACAACCTCAGCTCTGAGCCGCAGCAGGCGGAACTGCCGCTGGGTCCGCTCGACCGCAGCACATTCAGCACGGTGCTGGGGGAAGCGGCGGCGGATGGTCGCGGTGATGCGCTGCGCGTGACGCTCGAGCCTTACGGATTTGTCTGGTTGAGTGCCCAGCGCCTGCAAGCGGATCGCTCACTCCCCGCAGCCGGAGAAACGAAAGCATCCGGCATGCCATCCAACGGTTTTCCGTCGGACATTCATCCCAAAGGGCAGCGTCCGACCGTGAAGCGCCCGGTCCCATGATCGACCCCAACCTCTTTCACTGGTGGCAGAGCGGGATCATCTACCAGATTTACCCGCGCTCCTTTCAGGATTCCAACGGCGACGGCATCGGCGACCTTCCGGGCATCCTGCAGCGGCTGGACTATCTGCGCTATCTGGGCGTAGATGCCATCTGGCTCTCGCCCATCTTTCCGTCGCCTATGGCCGATTTTGGCTATGATGTCTCCGATTACACAGCCATCGACCCCATGTTCGGTACGCTGGAAGATTTCGACCGCCTGCTCGCGACGGCCCACGGCATGCATATCCGTCTGTTGCTGGACTTTGTGCCGAACCACACCTCCGATCAGCACCCGTGGTTTATCGCATCGCGCTCCGCGCGGACCCATCCCAAACGCGATTGGTATATCTGGCGCGATCCTGCGCCGGATGGCGGACCGCCCAACAACTGGCTGAGTAATTTCGGCGGCAGCGCCTGGGAGTGCGACGACGCGACCGGACAGTATTACTTCCACGCCTTCTTAAAAGAGCAGCCCGATCTCAACTGGCGCAACCCCGCCGTGCAGGAGGCCATGCTGAACGCGCTGCGTTTCTGGCTGGATCGCGGGGTCGATGGATTCCGCGTCGACGTCGTATGGCATCTGATCAAGGATGAAGAGTTCCGCGACAACCCCCGCAATCCGGAGTATCATCCGGGGCAATCGCCGCATCGTGAATTTTTGGCCACATTTACCTCAGACCGCCCCGAAGTGCACGACGTGATTGCCATGATGCGCAAGCTGCTCGATGAGTACGATGACCGCATGATGGTGGGCGAGGTCTATCTGCCCCTCGAACGGCTGATGACCTACTATGGCGGTGGCGCAGGCATTCACATGCCCTTCAATTTTCAATTGATCGAATTGCCGTGGAACGCGCGGCTGATTGGCGCGGCCATTCAGCATTATGAGTCCCTGCTGCCCTCCTACGGCTGGCCCAACTGGGTGCTGGGCAATCATGACACTCACCGCATTGCCACGCGCACCAGCGCGGAGCAGGCCCGCGTGGCGGCCATGCTGCTGCTGACCTTGCGCGGCACGCCGACCATGTATTACGGAGATGAGATCGGCATGCACGACGTGCCGATTCCGCCCGAAGCGGTGCAGGATCCCTTCGAGAAAAATGTGCCCGGCCTGGGCCTCGGGCGCGATCCCGAGCGCACGCCGATGCAATGGGATGAGCGGCCCGCCGCAGGCTTTACCACAAGCACGCCGTGGCTGCTTCAGGCGGCGGATGCGGCCACGCAGAATGTGGCTGCCGAAATGCAGGATCCGCATTCCACGCTCTCCTTATACCGCGCACTGATCGCCCTGCGCCGCAAAGAAGAGGTGTTTGTCACGGGCCGCTACGTGCCGGTGGCCGCTACGGATCATCTCCTGTGCTATGTGCGGCAGGATGACCGGCGACGGCTGTTGGTGGTGCTGAATCTCAGCCCGTGGCCGCAGACCTTTGCTCTAAGCGGCCTGAGCGAACAGGGCAGAGTCCTGCTTTCGACCCAACTGGACCGCGCAGACGAATCCGTGAGCGAAACCGTCTCGCTGCGGGAAGGTGAAGGCCTTATCATCGAACTTCCCTAAACACCCGTTTAACGAACCTGAGGAGTTATGGATCATTCACCTGCGGGCGATGCCTTTCCGACATCGCAAAACATCATGGATCTGGCAATGGGCTTTCAGAAGAGCCGCGTGCTGCTCAGCGCCTTCGAGCTGGGGATCTTCTCCTGTCTGGGCGAGGAAAGCTACACCTCGGCGGAAGTAGCCGCCGATCTGGACACCGATGCCCGCGCTACCGACCGCCTGATGAACGCCCTGTGCGCGCTGGGACTGCTGACCAAGCACGATGGCCGCTTTGCCAATACACAGGGAGCGGCCCGTTTCCTCGTTCAGGAGAAACCCGAATACATGGGCAACCTCATGCACTCGGTCAATCTCTGGGACACGTGGAGTACCCTTACCGATGCTGTGCGCCACGGCTCCTCGGTAATCAAGAAGGACGTGAGTGAACGCGAGGAGAGCTGGCTCGACGCCTTCATTGCCGCCATGCACTGGCGCGCTATGAAATCCGCCCCGCAACTGGTGGCCATGCTGGACCTGAACGGCGTGCGGCGCGTGCTCGACGTCGGCGGCGGGTCGGGCGCCTACGCCATGGCCTTTGCCCGCGCGCAGAGAGATATCGAGGCCGTGGTGTTCGATCTGCCCAAGGTGGTGCCGCTCACCAGGATGTACATTGAGCGCGAAGGCATGGCGGACCGCATCCACACGGTGGAAGGCAACTACAAGACCGACATGCTGGGCAGCGGCTTTGATCTGATCTTCCTCTCGGCCATCGTCCACAGCAACAGCTTCGCGGAAAACCGCGCCCTGCTGCAAAAATGTGCCGCCGCCCTGCGGCCGCGCGGTCAGGTTGTCGTGGTGGATTTCGTCATGGACGAGGACCGGATTACTCCGCCCTTCGGCACCTTCTTCTCCCTGAATATGCTGGTGGGCACCGAGGCCGGAGACACCTACACCGAACCCGAGATCCGAAGCTGGCTGCAAGATGCGGGATTGTCCGCCATTGCACGCAAGGATACGCCCTTCGGCCCGAGCATGCTCATGGGGCGGGCTCGAGGATAGAGCGCAGGAGGAAACCTTAGACTACCTGTTTTCGGCGAGCGCTGGCGCTTGGCCCCTGCGACCGCAGTTGGTGGTGTTTGTGCTCAACAGATTTTGTCTGCGCGCGCTTGAGCAACTCGCGGCGGGGCCGCGACGGCGTTTATTCTGGCCGGATGCTAAACCTGAAAGTGGTTCGCTCCCGCTTGCGTTTATCCGCTCAGGATAGTTACTTAGATACATTATATATGAGGAGTCGCGGACACGCGACTATTGGCGAAACCGGGGCCATAACACGTGATGGATTCCAAGGCGGTATCGCGGCACTTTGAACGCGACTCCGCCTTTTTGTTTTTATCACCGGGTAGCAGACCTATGGCGTCACGAAAACTTGAACATCTGCCTGTATCCTTGACCATTCTGAAAGCCCTGGCGGTGACCGAAAATCCTTCGGGTATTCGCGGCCTGTCCACGGCCTTGCGCGAAGCCGGTACCCACTCCGCACGCGTGGTATCGGTTCGTCCGCGGGACTTAAAGGCTGCACTGGAAGAAGACTCCTTCGCTGTGCTGATTATCGAGGATTCCCCGCCCCGCTGCGACGCCTTGGACCTGCTGCGCCTTGCATCGGGCGTGCCGGCAATCGTCCTTTGCCACACGGATCACGAGACGCGGATTCTGGACCTGCTGAAGGCGGGAGCGTTCGATGCTCTGACTCGGCGGCAGACGCTGGAGGGCCTGCTGCCTTACGCGCTGCGAAGGGCGCTGGGCTCGCCGCATCGCATGCAGGAAGAACTGGAACGCCGGCTCGAAAAGCACATGCAGGCCGAAGCCGCGCTGCAGGAGAGCAACCGCCGCTTCCGCCTTGCGTTGAAGAACTCCGCGGACACGCTGCGCGAGCGAGCACAGCTTTTCAACGTCGTGCCGGACGCCATTATCGTCCGCGGGATGGATGACCGGATTACCTTCTGGAATTCGGGTGCCGAGCGCATGTATGGCTGGACGGAAGACGAAGCGGTGGGATATCTGGCCTGCGAGCTGATGAAATCCGAATACTCGCTGCCCATGGAAGAACTGAAGGCCCATGTGCTGCGCGAGGGCTACTATGCCACCGAAATTCGTCAGACCGCGCGCGATGGCCGCCGGATGATTGTGCAGAGCCTCTGGGCGGTGCGGCGCAACGACGGCGGCGAGCCGATCTCCTTCCTGCAGATCAACCGCGACATTACCGATTTGAAACAAAGCGCGCAGGGAGATACGGCGAGCGAAATTCGCCATCAACGTGAGGCTCTCGAAGCCGTCATCGCCGAGCACACGGCGCAGATCCGCAAGTTGCAGCACGAGCGTCTGGAAAACGAGCAGCAGGCGGCGCTGGGCCGCATGGCCGCGCATATCGCCCATGAGATCAATAATCCCCTCGCCGGAGTGGGCATGGCCTTCAAGGTGGTCAAGAAGTCCATCCCCAAGGATGCCGAGCACTACGAGTTCGTGGGCCGCATTGAACGCGAACTGAAACGTGTGGCCCGCATTGTCCATCAGATGTTCGGCCTCTACCGGCCCGAAAATGAAGTGCCCGTGCCCTGCAACCCGGCGGATGCGATTCAGGATGTGATCATGCTGCTGCAAAGCGATACCCGCGTACAGGAGGTGACCATTCACGCGGACGTAGCGCGCGCGGCGCGAATCATGCTGGTGCATGAGGATGCGTTGAAGCAGGTGCTGTTCAACATTCTGCAAAATGCCATCGAAGCGTCCCCGCAGGGAGGAGATATCCGCGTGGAAGCCGAGATCGACGAAGACACCCTCACGTTGAGCGTCGCCGATCAGGGGTGCGGCATCCCTCCGGAAGATCAGGCACGAATCTATGAGCGGTTCTTTACCACCAAGAGCGGACAGATCGCGGGTGGTTTGGGTCTGGGTCTGGCCGTAACCCACAGCATCCTCGAGCGCATCGGTGGCAGCATCCACTTTGACAGCGAAGTCAACCGTGGCACGACCTTTCATATCAGCCTGCCCGTCGAACCCGAATAGCCAGTCGGCGCAGGCTCCCGAAGGTCTGAGGCTCTCCTTGCGGGAGCCTTTTTGTTGGTATCGGCGAGGCTCAAGAGGTCATGTGCTGAACGGCCGAACCACAGTGTCTGATCCATCCTGATCTTTGTTCTATGGCCTGAAGTGCGTTCCGTATGCAAGCCACGCATAATCAAGCCCAAAGCAAAATGGCCGCGCACAATGCCAATCCCTTGACAATCTACGCAACCTCGCTATCTTAAGAGAATACATTTGCTCATACGGACCTCTTTACTTAAACAGATCGGAGTTGATCTATGGCGGATACCAAACACAATCCGGATACTGCGAAGGACAAGGATCTGGCCGCGAATCGGGAGGACAGCAGCAAAGAGTTTCTGACCACCGATCAGGGAGTGCGTGTCAACGACAACCAGAACTCCCTCAAGGCAGGCGCGCACGGGCCGTCCCTGCTCGAAGATTTCCACCTGCGCGAGAAGATCATGCACTTTGACCATGAGCGCATTCCCGAACGCGTCGTCCACGCGCGCGGCTCGGGAGCCCACGGTTTCTTTCAAGTGTATGAATCGCTGGCGCCGATCACGCGGGCAAGCTTTCTGCAGAATCCCGCGACGAAGACGCCGGTCTTTGTGCGCTTCTCCACCGTGGCGGGATCCCGGGGCTCGAGCGATCTGGCACGGGACGTGCGCGGCTTTGCCACCAAGTTCTACACCGAGGAAGGCAACTTCGACTTAGTGGGCAACAACATGCCGGTGTTCTTCATTCAGGATGCCATCAAGTTTCCCGACTTTGTGCACGCGGTGAAACCGGAACCGCATCACGAGATGCCGCAGGCCGCCTCGGCCCATGACACCTTCTGGGATTTCATCTCGCTGACCCCCGAATCGATGCACACGATCATGTGGGTGATGTCCGACCGCGCCCTCCCCCGCAGTTATCGCATGATGCAGGGCTTCGGAGTCCACACCTTCCGCATGATCAATGAGCGTGGCGAGTGCCGCTTTGTCAAGTTCCACTGGAAACCGATGCTGGGAGTGCACTCGGTACTGTGGGATGAAGCGCAGAAGATTTCCGGGAAAGATCCGGACTTCCACCGCCGCGATCTGTGGCAGGCCATCGAGAACGGCGACTTTCCGGAGTATGAACTGGGCCTGCAGGTGGTGGAGGAAGCCGATGAGCATTCCTTCGATTTCGATCTGACCGATCCGACCAAGCTCATCCCCGAAGAGTTGGTGCCGGTGCGCCCCGTGGGCAAGCTCACGCTGAACCGCAACCCGGACAATTTCTTTGCCGAGACCGAGCAGATCGCCTTCTGCATCGCCAACGTGGTTCCGGGAATCGATTTTACCGACGATCCCCTGCTGCAAGGGCGGCTGTTCTCCTATCAGGACACGCAGCTTACACGCCTCGGTGGCCCCAACTTCCACGAGATCCCCATCAATCGCCCCGTAGCGCCGGTGCACAACGATCAGCGTGACGGCCACATGCGCCAGACGATCAATGTCGGCCAGACCAGCTATGAACCCAACACCATCAGCGGTGGTTATCCGGTGCAGGCACGGGCCAAAGACGGCGGCTACGTGACCTACCCCGAACGCCTGATGGATGCGGCCAAGCTGCGCGCCCGCAGCGAGAAATTCTTCGACCATTTCTCGCAGGCGACACTCTTCTACAACAGCCAGTCGGAAATCGAGAAGCTGCACATCGCGCAGGCGCTGGAATTCGAACTGGGGAACGTGCAGCGTCTGCAGATCCGTGAGCGCATGCTCTTCCTGCTCACCCGTGTGGATCGTACGCTGGCCGAACGCGTGGCCCACGGGCTGGGGCTGCGCATTCCGGAAAAGGTGGATCAGCCGCTGAACATGAATATCCCTGCCGATGCCAAGACCGAAGAGTACCAGCCGATGCACAACGGCAGGAAGATTGTCGCCTCGCCCGCGCTGAGCATGGCCACTACTCCCCGGAATACGATCAAGACACGGCAGATTGCGATTCTTGCCGCCGATGGCGTGGACGAAACCGCCATTACCGACATGCAGAAGGCGCTGAAGGATGCCGGCGCGCAGGCCCGGATCGTCGCGCCCCGCTTAGGATTTTTGCGCAGCGCCAAAGGCCGAAGCATCCCCGTGGATTATAGTTTGATGACGGGCGCTTCGGTCTTCTTCGATGCCCTGTATCTTCCTGGTGGAGCGGCCAGTGTCGACGCGCTGCGCAAAGACCCGGATGCCCTGCTGTTCATCATCGAAACCTTCAAACACTGCAAGGCCATAGCCGCCAATGGCGAAGGTGTGGACTTGCTGCACGAGGCGCATGTGGGCAGCAATGGCACAGGGCCGGATACCATGAAAACCGACGGCATTGTGGTCAACGCCAATGGCCGCTCCGGCCGCTTGGCCGAGGATTTCATCCATGCCATTATGCAGCACCGCTTCTGGAACCGCCAAATGATGATGGAAAAAGCGGCGATGAAAGTGTAAGCCACGGCGCCACATTATGAGACAGAAGAGGCTGACCGGAATGGTCAGCCTCTTTGCTTTGAGAAGATGTAAGGAGCTTCTACGAAATCACATCCGCCTCTTCAGGAATAACCTCGGAAGAAGCCGCGCGCGGGTGCTCATGCTTCGAACGGCTCAGGGCGGCAATCCAGCCGCTGAGTTTGACATAGAACGCCGGAACCACCAGCAGGCTGAGCGTCGTCGACACGAACACGCCGCCAATCACGGCAATCGCCATCGGCGAACGGATCTCTGTTCCCGGCCCTATTCCCAGCGCGGGCGGAATGGCGGCCATCAGCGTGGCAATCGAGGTCATCAAAATGGGCCGCAGGCGGGTCGGCCCGGCCTTCAGCATCGCGTCGTGCGGATCCAGTCCAAGCCCGCGGTTCTGATTGGCGTAGTCTACCAGAATAATCGAGTTCTTCTTGACAATGCCCATCAACAGCAGCAGGCCGATCATACTGAAGATGTTCAGTGTCTTGCCGGTAATCAACAGCGCCGCCGCCGCACCCACCACCGAGAGCGGCAGAATGGTCAGAATGGTCACCGGATGGGAGAAGGAATTGAACTGCGATGCCAGCACCATGTAGGCGATCATGATCCCCAGCATCAGCGCAAACAGCAAACTGCTCATGGACTCTTTGAAGGCTACGCTCGAACCGCCCAGCACAATCCGGTAACCTGTGGGCAGCTCTTTGGTCATACCTTCCACATAGCGAATCGCCTCCTCCTGCGAGTGCCCCGGCGCCACGTTGGCAAACACCGAAATCGCGCGCTCGCGGTCGCGGCGGGTAATGCCCTGCAAAGCGGGAAGCTCCTGATAAGTCACCAGCGAGGATAACGGCACCAGATCGCCGCTGCGGGTGCGCACCCGCAAGAAGGAAATATCTTCGGGCCGCTTGCGCTGATCCGCCATCAGCCGCATCCGCACGTCCACCCGCCGCCCGCCGCTGCTGTACTTGCCCACGCGCTCGCCGCCGATCAGCGTGTTCACCGACGTCGCCACGTCCTCGACCGACACCCCCAGATCCGCGCACCGCGCGCGGTCGGGAATAATCCGCAGTTCCGGCACACCGATACGGTAATCCGTGTCCACGTCCACGGCAAGACCGCTGGCCGAGAGTTTGGACGTCACATCGCCGCTCAAGTCTTCCAGCGTATTCCAGTCGGAACCGCGAATCGAGAATTCAATGGGAAATCCCCGCTGGGCGGCAAAGCCCTGCTGCGAGAGGTCTACAATCACCGCCCGCACGCCGGGAATACTGTTCAAATTCTTGCGGAGCATGGCGGAAAATTCGCTCTGCGACATCTTTCTCTGTCCCGGTGGGACCAGTGTCGCCGCCACCATGCCGCCACTGACGCCGCTTCCGCCCATGCCGATCATCGAAAACGCGTGTACGACTTCCGGCTGTTTCAGAATGATGGCTTCGATTTTGCGGAACAATTGATCGGTCTCGTTGATGTCCGAACTGACCGCCGTCTGCACGCGCACAATAATCCGGCTCTGGTCCTGCGACGGTACAAATTCACTGGGCAGCGCCTTCAGCACAAACATGCTGCCGGCAAAAATCACTGCCGCACCTGCCAGGATCGTTCCCGGACGGCGCAATCCCTTGCCCAGCAGTCCCTTGTACTTGCCGGAAAAGCGGTTGAAAAGATCATCCACCCAGCGGCCCAGCCGGTTGCGCTTCTCACGGGAGATGTCCAGAATCTGCGAACACCGCGCGGGAGCCAGCGTCACCGCCTCGATATAAGAAAGGACAATGGCCACGCACAGCGTAATGCCGAACTGCAGAAAGAACCGCCCGATGATGCCCTGCATGAACACCACGGGAATAAAAATCGCAATCACGGCCAGGGTGGCGGAGAAGGCGGAGAAGGTGATCTCCTTCGTGCCTTCAAGGGCGGCGCGCCGCCGGTCCTTGCCCATCTCCGCATGGCGCACAATATTCTCCAGCACCATGATCGCATCATCCACCACAATTCCCACGGCAAGCGCCAAGGCCAGAAGGGTAAAGGTGTTCAGCGTAAACCCGAGGAAATAGATCACGGCAATCGTGCCGAAGAGCGACATGGGAATCGCCAGCACCACATTCAGCGCGTTGGATATCGATCCCAAAAACAGCCAGCAGACCAGCGCCGTGAGCAGAATCGACAGCACCAGTTCCAACTCGATCTCGCGCACAGACTCTTCGATAAACTGCGTGGTATCGAAATTGACGCCCAGCGTCATGCCTTCGGGCAGCGTCTTCTGAATCTCCGTCATCTGCTTGCGCACGGCCTGAGCTACGGCCACGGCGTTGGCCCCGCGCTGCTTTTTGATGGACAATCCCGTGGCGTTCTGCCCGTCCACACGCGTCATGCGCCGCATATCTTCAAAGCCATCTTCCACGATGGCTGCGTCTTTCAGGTAGATCGGCCCGCCGGGCGTATTGCGCACCACAATGCTGCGCAACGCATCCAGATCCAGCGCCTCACCCATCACACGCACACTGACTTCCCGCCCGGTAGATTCCAGCCGCCCCGCGGGTAGTTCTACGTGCTCGCGCTGCAATGCGCCGACAACGTCGGCTACGGTCAGACCCTTGGCGTCCAGCTTGGCCGCATCGATCCAGATCCGGATATTGCGGTCCAGCCAGCCGTCCATGGAAATTTCGCCCACGCCCGGAATCGTCTGCAACTTCTCGCTCACCCGGTAGCGCGCAATGTCGCTCAAGAGCTGGTTGGGGAACGGTCCGGACAGACCGATGCGCATGATCGGTTCATCTTCCGGATTGGACTTGGACACCACCGGCGGATCGACGTCTTTCGGCAGCCGCCGCTGCGCCTGCGAAATCTTGGTTTGAACATCCTGCAGAGCCACGTCCACGTCGCGCGCCAGATCGAGTTCGATGGTCACGTTAGCGCTTCCTTGCCGCGAGGTGGACGTAATGGACTTGACGCCTTCCACCTGCGCCAAAGCCTCTTCGACAATTTCCACCACGTCATTCTCGACGACTTCAGGCGCGGCGCCTTCCCACGTGATGCGCACGTTGATGGTCGGGAAGTCCACGTCGGGAAATTGACTGATGCCGATCCGCGAAAGTGCCACCAGGCCGAAGACAATCGTTCCTGCCATCAGCATCCACGCCAGCACAGGCTTGCGAACGCATGTTTCGGTCAGATTCATGCTTTCTTCCCTGCCTTGCCCTTGCCGCCGGTCGAATCACTGGGCGAAATCACGCGCACCCCCGCGCCATCCCGCAGCGCCTCCGCGCCACGCACCACCACCAGTTCGCCGCTCTTCAGCCCATTGGTCACTTCCACAAAACCGTCGGACGATTGCAATCCAAGGGTCAGCACGCGCTCTTTGGCCACGCTGTCCTGCACAACATACGCTAAGAATCCTTTTTCGCTGGGGCGGATCGAAAGCTGCGGAATCACCGGCAGACTCTGCGAATCGCCGAGCAGCACGGTCACTTCGGCAAATGCGCCGGGCCTAAGCTCCTCTTTTTGCGGATCATTCACCTCCGCGACGACACTCACCATCCGTGTCACCGGGTCCGCCGACTCCGTCACGGCGGTGATTTTGGCTTTATACTCTTGCGTTTCACCACGGACTCTGAACGTCACATTCAGGCCCGGGCGCAACCGCTGGGCTTCCTGATCCGGAACCGAAAATCGCAACAGCAGCGGATCGCGGCGCAGCATGGTGGCAATCAAGGTGCCTGCCAGAATATAGTCTCCTGTGCGGACAGTGCGGCTTTGAATGATGCCCGACACCGGCGCCGGAACATAGGCATCGCGTTTGTTCAGTTTGGCCAATTCCAGTGCGGCGGCGGCTTCAATCGAATCTGCTCTGGCCGACATCGCCTTGGTTTGCCAATTATCCAAATCCTCCGGACTGACAAACCCCGGATTCTTGCCCTGAATATCTTCCCGCCGCGCCAGTCCCGCCAAGGCTTCGCGGCGTCCGGCCTTGGCCCGTTCATAGACGGCTTCGGCGGACTTGACGGCCAGATCAAACCGTTCCGGTTCGATCTCCACCAGTGGCTCTCCCGCTCGCACGTTCTCGCCTTCCCGGAAGCGGACCTTCTGCACCGCGCCCGTCACCCGTGCGGTCACCTGCACGGTTTCGAAGGCCTCCAGCGAACCCACCGCATGCACCGCAAGATCTCCGGCGTGGGTAGCAACCGTGGCAACTTCCACCGGGAATTTCATCCCAGAGCCTTTGCGCGAAGGCGGCGCCGAATCTTTAGAGGTGCAACCGGCACATAGAAGCAGCAAAACGCCAATTAGGCCGGTAGCCAGAACGCGTGGTGCAGGGGAGGGTATCTTCATCGGTATGCTGTTTTGAAAGGAAAGAGGGGGAAGACATGGCGCGGAAATAATCTCGGGAACACCTGCAATTTAGCCCATTTACAGAAGAAATGCAAAGAAACCTGTGTCCAGACGGCGGCTAAATCCACCGGAAGCCGTGGTTCATACGGCACGATGTTCAAATCAACCAATCGGCTGAAATGAACGAAAAACCGCACGCCGGGAAGACCAACAAACAGGGATATCGAAACATAAATTATTATTAATTATTATCATGCAAACAACGCTCACGCCTTACTATAGTTGGCATATCCATTGCCCTACACAGATTGGAATTCAGCTATGCCCGAGTATGAATCAGAAACTAACTGAGGACGAATGTGATGAACAAACAAATAGCCCTGATCATTAAGTGCATCATGCTTGGCCTCGTTGTGGCTCTATTCGTGATTGGCTGCTCCACGGAAAACAATCCGGTGGCGAACCCCGTAGCACCGGCTGCCGGCCAGCCGACGTCTTCGCCTGCCCCATCACCGTATCCGGTGCTGACCGATGAGCAGATTGCCAATCTCATCCCGGGATATCAAGTACTCAAAGTGGATGAGCGCGCTTATCATGGCGAGGGGTTGCTGGACGATCAAACCGCCAGCCGCATTCGCTATCAAGTGGGAGGATCCGTAAACCACCGGAACAATGGCGTTGAAATCGGAGCCTGGCAACTCTGGGAAGACCAGACTGTGACCGTCTCGACCCCCAACCCGGGCAGCGCCATCGTAGACTTCTATCCGCATCCCTACCGCTTCAACGGCTGTATTCGGATGTGGCTCGACCTGACACATGTGCAGCTTCCTCCGGGAGTGCGCTGGGATCAGGTGCGGTTCTACTATCAGGAAGAGAATGGCCGCTTGACCCAGTATTGGGGACAGTTGGATCTGGCTGCACATCGCTATTACGCTTGGCCGGACCATTTCAGCCGCTACATCATCACCGCCCCGATTGCCGGCTGATTCACAGGTCTCGTCCCGTCACCATTTCACAGAAAGCCGCTCAGGAGGGCGGCTTTCTGCGTTTAGGGCCACCCGCTGCAAACAATAGGCTGGCAAATGACATCAACTTTCTCTACTTTGTGCAGGCGCGGAGTGAAAGGCTGCCATTGCCTGAGTGAAAGGATCTTTCAAGCCGGGAATCTCTGAAGCAAAAATTTCGTGAAAGGCTCATCATCTTCTCAACTATAAAATCTTGCAAAACATGATCTTCAAGAAAAGAATCGCAGGTCTTCGGCGTCCGTACCCTTTGGCACGGCTTTTGACTAAGCTTCTATTATCATGAAACTCAAACTCGTACTTCCGGCCCTCGCCCTCTGCGCCGTTGCCGCCTTTGCCCAAACCGCCGCTCCCGACAGCACTCTGGCCGCTTATGTTCAGGAGAGCTGGCAGAATCACCCCGACATTCAGAGCATGCGGGCCATGATTGCCGCCGAAGAAAACCGCACGCGGATGAACTCGGCCTGGATGAATCCCGAACTGCGCTTCGGCCTGATGAATGTGCCGCAGTCCTTCGACACCCACATGGACCCCAACACCATGTGGCAGATCGGCCTGATGCAGCAGGTGCCGTTTCCCGGCAAACTCAGCGCTTCAGCGCAAGCCGGAACCTTGCGCACCAAGGTCGCCGAGGCCACGGTGGATGAAACCCGCTTCCAAATGGCTGCGATGGTCGCCATGGCCTATTATGATCTGGCCGCCACACTGGCCGTGCGCAAGGTACTCGAACATGGCAAGGAACTGGCGAACGAAATGACGGAGGCCGCCTCCGTGATGGTCTCGACCGGCATGGGCACGCAAAGCGAAGTCATGCGCTCGCGGCTGGAAGCGGAAAGCTGGAACGTCAAACTCACCAACAATCTGGCGGACATCAGCCGCAAGCGCGCCGCGCTGGCCTATGCGCTGGGCCGCGATGTGGACAGCACGCTGGCCAACCCGGTTTTGCCCGAAGGCCTGCCGCCGGAAATCGCGCTGGATTCCGCCCTGCAAAGAGCATCCATCGACAACACGCCTGCGCTGAAACGTCTGGCCCTCGAAAGCGGCGCTGCGCGGGCCGACGTGCGCCGCGCCCGGCTCGACTACTGGCCGGATGTCACCTTGGGCTTGAGCTACGGCCTGCGCGGCTATCTGCGCACTATGAGCACCAGTGAAATGACCGGCATCACAACAAATTCCAAAATCAAGCAGGACCCGATGATCTCGCTGGAACTGGCCGCGCCGCTGCCGCTGTTCTACAAGGGCAATCAGCGCGCAAAAGTCCGGGAACTGTCGGCGATGCAAAGCAGCCGCGAGGCGGAACTTGCCAAGGCCCGCCTCACGAAAGAGCAGGAACTGCGCGACCTCTACGCCCGCTGGAAACAGTCGGTGGATTGCTGCCGCATCGAGCAGGGCAAAATTCTGCCGCAGACCGAAGACACGTGGCGCGCCGTATTGATCGATTACCGCGCGGGCAAAGCGCCGTTTGTAAGCCTGTCCGAAGCCCGCATGAAAGTGGTCATGGCCGAGATGGATGTGATCATGCACAAGGCGGACGGCTGGGCCGTCTACCGCCAGTGGCAGGCCGCGCTGGGTAAAGGACTATAGGAAGAAATAGACTATGAGTGAACTCACCAAACGCTCGCGCTGGATTGTCCCGCTACTTCTGCTGCTGGTCCTCAGCGTGGCTTTCAATCTATACAGTGTCTTGGGTCATAAGGGCACGGGTAGCAGCACAAGCGCCTCTGCATCCAAGGAGATGTACGTCTGCCCCATGCATCCCAGCATTGTGCAGGACCACCCCGGCGACTGTCCCATCTGCGGCATGAAGCTCGTGCCCATGAAAAACGGACAAAATCCCGCGCAGGCCGCTCCCGGCATGGCGCCGCCGCCGCCCGCTGCCAAGCCTGCCGTTCCGGATTCTACAACCGTGACGCAGACCAAAACCGTCTACACCTGTCCCATGGACCCGCAAGTGGTGGAGGACCATCCCGGCAAATGCCCCATCTGCGGCATGAATCTGGAAAAAACCACCAAGACCATCAAGGTCAACCAGGCCGTCGCGCGCAAGGTAGCCTACTACCGCTCGCCGATGGATCCCAAAATCACCTCGCCCGTGCCCCGCAAGGATGACATGGGCATGGACTACATAGCCGTCTATGAAGATGAACTGAATACGGACGGCAACACCATTTCGGACCGCGCCGAAGTATCCATTGACCCCGCCCGCCAGCAGCTTATCGGTCTCAAAACCGCTCCGGCGGTACAGAGCGACATCCGCGGCGGCTGGAGCACCGTCGGACAGGTGCAGGCCGATCCCACCCGCGTTGCCCGCATCAATGTCAAAGTCTCCGGCTATGTCGAGCGTGTTTTTGTGGACTTCGTCGGCAAGCCGGTGCATCGCGGCGAGCCTCTTTTCAGCTTCTACAGCCCGGAAATCTACGGTGCGGAGCAGGAATATCTGCTGGCCTTAAAATCCAGCGCGGCCCTCATTGCGCGCGGTGGAGCAAAAGAAGACGGCGCGGCTCTCGTAAACGCCGTGCGTCAAAAGCTGACGCTCTGGGACGTGCCGGATGAAGAATTGAAGCACCTCGAAGACAGCCGCGAAGCCTCCAAAACCGTCACTTTCCATTCTCCTGTCAGTGGTGTCGTCACCGCCAAGGACGTGGTGGAAGGCGCATCGCTGATGCCGGGCGCCACGCCCTATGAAATCACCGACCTGAGTTCCGTCTGGGTGCTGGCCGATGCCTATCAGTCCGATCTTGATCGTGTCAAAGTCGGCATGAGCGCCACACTGAAGACTCAGGATCGTGACTACACCGGCAAAGTGGCCTTCATTGACCCGGTGCTGAACCCGGACAGCCGCACGCTCAAGGTGCGCATCAATGTTCCCAATCCCAAGGGAGACCTGAAGCCGGATCTCTTCGGCCAGGTCACCTTGCAAGGGGAGAACCATCGCGCCCTGACCATCCCTGCCGATGCGGTGATCCCCTCCGGCAGCCGCAGCATGGTGTTTGTCTCCACCGGAGACGGCAGGTTCCAACCGCGTGAAGTCAAGCTCGGCGCGCGCAGCGGCGATTTGGTGGAAGTCCGTGCCGGCCTCGCCGAAGGCGAATCCGTTGTCACCCGCGCCAATTTCCTGATTGATTCCGAATCGTCCCTCCGCGCTGCTCTCTCCGCCATGCAAGGCTCCTGATCTCGCAGTAGCCTGGCCGCGTACTCATTTCTGCCCTTCCCCCTTTGCAAAAGGGGGAATCAGAAGGGGGTGCTGCTCTCATCTCCTTCCCCTACTTCAGTGGGGGAAGGCCGGGATGGGGGTGGGGGAAGTTAGATGGGGGTAACGCACAAGCCGGGGGATGGGGGTCTGCCTGCACATTCAAAAGGGAGACAGGAATCTTCCGGCAACACAAGAAAAACCGTTGTAGGAATGGCATCAAGATATGCTGAAACGAATCATACGCTTCTCGGCGGAAAACCGCTTCCTCGTGATCGGTGCAACCATTGTCGCGATTGTCATCGCGGTGTGGACAATGAAGCATATCCGCCTCGATGCCCTGCCCGATCTCTCCGATACGCAGGTCATCGTCTATTCCCGCTGGGATCGCAGCCCGGATATTCTTGAAGATCAGGTCACCTACCCGATCATCAGCGCCTTGCTGGGAGCGCCCAAAGTCAAGGCCATTCGCGGCTTCTCCGATTTCGGCTACAGCTATGTCTATGTGATCTTCGAGGACGGCACGGACATTTACTGGGCGCGCACCCGCGTGCTTGAATACCTGTCCAAGATCACCTCGCAACTTCCGCAAGGCGTCAAGACCGAACTCGGCCCCGATGCCACCAGTCTCGGCTGGGTCTTCCAGTATGCATTGATCGACACCTCCGGCAAACACAGCAACGATGAATTGCGCAGCTATCAGGACTGGTTTCTGCGCTATGCCATTCAGAGCGTTCCCGGTGTAGCCGAAGTCGCCGCCGTGGGCGGTCAGGTGCGGCAGTATCAGATCAATGTCAATCCCAACTCCCTCGCGGCCTACGGCCTGTCGCTGCAAACGGTAATTGATGCGGTGCGCACCGGCAACAATGACGTCGGCGGCCGCCTCGTGGAAGTCTCCGGGCGCGAGTACATGGTGCGGGGCCGGGGTTATGTCAAGTCCACGCAGGACCTCGAACAGCTCGTGCTGAAGAGCGCCAATGGCACCCCCGTCACCATCAAGGACATTGCCACGGTGTCTCTCGGTCCGGAATTGCGGCGCGGCATCGCCGATTACAACGGCAAGGGTGACGTGGTGGGCGGTATCGTCGTTATGCGGCAGGGCGAGAACGCGCTCAACGTGATTGGCCGTATCAAGGCCAAGCTCGAAGAACTCAAACCGTCGCTGCCCGAAGGCACCACCATTGTCTCCACCTATGACCGCTCCGATCTGATTGACCGCGCCATCCATACGGTCTCCAGCAAGGTCATCGAAGAAATGATCATCGTGGCCCTGATCATTCTGCTCTTCCTCTGGCATATTCCTTCGGCCACCGTTCCGATCATCACCATTCCCGTCAGCGTGGCTCTCGCCTTCATTCCCATGTACCTGATGGGACTGACCGCCAACCTTATGTCTCTGGCCGGCATCGCCATTTCCATCGGTATCTTGGTGGACGGCGCGATTGTCGAAGTCGAGAACGCCTACAACAAGATCTACCACTGGCAGGCGGAAGGAAAGAAGGGGGATTTCCACAAGGTGCGGCTCGAAGCCCTGATGGAAGTCGGGCCGTCGGTCTTCTTCTCCCTGCTCGTCATTGCCGTAGCCTTCATGCCGATCTTCACGCTGGTGGATCAGGAAGGCCGCCTCTTCAAGCCCCTCGCCTATTCGAAAAACCTGGCGATGGCCATTGCCGCGGCGCTGGCGGTGACGCTGGACCCGGCCATGCGCATGATGTTCGCCCGCATCGAGCCCTACACGTTCAAACCGAAATTCCTCGCGTCCATGGCCTCACGGCTGGTGGTGGGAAAATATTACGCCGAAGAAAAGCATCCCATCAGCCGTTTGCTGCACCGCATCTATGAGCCGCCCTGTCGCTTTGTGCTGCGCCACGCCAAGGCCACCATTCTGGTCAGTGTACTGATAGTCGCGGCCACCATTCCGGTCTATTTCAAGCTGGGCAGTGAATTCATGCCGCCGCTGCGCGAAGGCACTCTGCTCTACATGCCGTCGGCTGTCGAGCCAGGCATGTCTGTCGCCGAAGCGCAAAAAGCCCTGCAGGTGCAGGACAAGTTGCTGATGACCTTTCCCGAAGTGGAACGCGTCTTCGGCAAGGCGGGCCGCGCCGAAACCTCCACCGATCCTGCGCCCTTTACCATGATGGAAACCACGATCCTGCTGAGGCCCGAATCCCAGTGGCGGGAAAGGCCGCGCTGGTATTCCTCGTGGGCACCCGAGTGGCTGAAGAGTGTCTTCCGCACGGTCTGGAATGACCGCATCAGTGAACAGGACCTGATTGCCCAAATGGATGCCGCCTTGCAGCTTCCCGGCATCAGCAATGCCTGGACCATGCCCATCAAGGGCCGGCTCGACATGCTTTCCACCGGCATTCGAACCCCGGTGGGCATCAAGATTGCCGGAGCCGACTTGACTACCGTGCAGAAAATCGCCCTCGATGTCGAGTCTGCCATGCGCACCATCCCCGACACGCGCAGTGTCTTTGCCGAGCGCGTGGCCGGAGGCTATTTCCTCGATTTCGATCTTAAACGCGACCAGCTCGCCCGCTATGGCCTGTCGGTGGATGACGCCAACATGATGATCATGACCGCCGTTGGCGGCGACAACCAGACCACTACCTATGAAGGCCGCGCGCGCTACGGCGTGAATGTCCGCTATGCCCGCGAGTACCGCGAAGACCTCGATGCCCTGAAACGCGTGCTGCTGCCTCTGCCGCCGCGCGGCTCCATGGCAGGCACAAACAGCGGCATGGGCGGCGGCACCGCGCCAACCGCCTCCATCAGCCGCGGCCAGATTCCCATGGAAGAGATCGCCGATGTGAAACTGGTGGAAGGCCCCTCCATGATCCGCGATGAGAACGGCCTGCTCTCCGGTTATGTCTATGTAGACTTCGATCCTTCCAAGGTCGATGTGGGTCGCTATGTGGATCACGCCAAGCAGGCGGTCGCCGCTATGGTCAAACTGCCCACGGGCTATTCCCTGAGTTGGAGCGGCCAGTATGAGAACATGCTGCGCGTCAAAGAACGGCTGCGCTTCATCGTGCCGCTCACGCTGGTGCTGATCTTCGCCCTGCTCTATATGAATACGAAATCCACCTTCAAATCGCTGCTGGTCATGCTCGCAGTGCCGTTCTCAGCCGTCGGTGCCATCTGGCTGCTGTATTTTTTGGGTTACAATATCTCCATCGCCGTCTGGGTCGGCATGATCGCCCTCCTCGGTCTCGATGCCGAAACCGGCGTCTTCATGCTGCTGTTCCTCGATCTCTCCCTCGATGAAGCCAAAGCCAGAGGTCATCTCCGCAACGCGGCGGATCTGGTGGAAGCCATCATCCACGGCGCGGTCAAGCGTGTCCGGCCCAAAGCCATGACCGTCACCGCCGCCTTCATGGGTCTGCTGCCCATCATGTGGTCGGTCGGCACCGGCAGCGATCTGATGAAACGCATTGCCGCGCCCATGGTCGGCGGACTCTTCACATCCTTCCTCTTGGAACTGCTCGTCTATCCGGCGATCTATTATCTCTGGAAACGCCGCAGCCTCGAACCTCAACCGGTTGCTGTCCCTGCCGATGGCACCGTGATCCCGGTCCAACCATGAGCACTCCAAATCCTCGCGCCGTCGTGCTCCTCAGCGGCGGCATCGACTCCACCACCACCGCCGCCGTCGCCCGTGATCAGGGCTTCGATCTCTACGCCCTGACCATCTACTATGGCCAGCGGCATGCGGTGGAACTCGAAGCCGCGCGCAAGGTCGCCGAGAGCCTGCACGTCATCCGGCATATTCTGCTGAACATTGATCTCAGTGTCTTCGGCGGCTCTGCCCTTACCGCAGATATCGAAGTCCCCAAAGAACGCACCGCCGCGCAGATGGGCGAGGACATTCCTATCACTTATGTCCCCGCGCGCAACACGGTGTTTTTGTCTCTGGCATTGGGCTGGGCGGAAACCCTCGGCGCACAGACAATTTTTATCGGAGCCAATGCGGTCGACTATTCGGGCTATCCCGACTGCCGCCCGGATTATCTGGCCGCCTTCGAGCAAACCGCCAATCTTGCCACCAAAGCCGGACGCGAAGGCAAGCGTTTCAGCATTCAGGCTCCGCTGCTTATGCTCACCAAAGCCGAGATCATCCGCTGGGGCGCGCGGCTCGGCGTGGACTATTCCCTGACCCATAGCTGCTACGATCCAACCCCCGAAGGCCTCGCCTGCGCCCGCTGTGACAGTTGCCTCATCCGGTCGCGCGGCTTCTCCGAAGCCGGAGTCCCCGATCCCACACACTATGTAAGCTCAAACTGATTGCCCTGTCTTTTCTGCCCTTCCCCCTTTGCAAAAGGGGGAATAAGAAGGGGGTTCCGCTCTCATCTCCTTCCCCTACGGTAGGTCCCCGATTTATCGCGGGACGGGAAGGCCGGGATGGGGGTGGGGGAAGATAGATGGGGGTAAAGAGAAGGCCGGAGGCCGCCACTAAGGATCAATGCGGAAGGGACCGCGCGGTCTTCCGCGCTGTCCCCCCGGCGAAGCCGGCCCCGTGATCCAACGCACTGCGTTGGGGTGCAGGGGTTACCCCAGCAGAAAAGGGACATCACTGTCCCTTTTCTGCTGATAGAGGTGGAGGTACGGGATCTACTTGAGCATGATCATCTTTTTCGTACTGACAAAGCCGTCTGTTTTCAAGCGATAGAAATACACTCCACTCCCCATCGTGCTGCCATTGAACTGCACGGTATGCGATCCTTCGCTCAACATCCCATCCACAAGTGAAGCCACTTCTTCTCCCAACAAATTGTAGATCGTCAGAGAGACGCGCGACGCTCGCGGAAGGACAAACTGAATGCTGGTGCTGGGGTTGAAAGGATTCGGATAGTTGTCCGCCAGTTCGTAGCCGGAAGGCCGTGCCGCCACCGGGTCGTCCACGCCCGCGCCGCCCACATTGCGGAACACAAAGCCGCCGATGCTTACGGTGTACGTGTAGCTGTCTGCATTGTAGCTGACCGTGTAGGTGGTCGGGTAGTAGCCCGTGCGCTGATAGGACTCGGGCTGCGGAATCTGGAAGGTGCTGTCCGGGTTCATCATGAAATACGCGCGCGTCACCATAGGCTCATAAAAAATGAACTGCCCGTGATAAAACCCGTAGATCAGCGTGTGCGTGAACATGTGTCCGTGGAACTCGGCGGATGTGCTGTCCAGCCAATGCGTGCCCATACCCGGGACCACCTGAACCGGCGGCGGACCCGGAGTATAGTTCGGCGGCACAAACTGCGACGGAACCTGGAAGGTGTCCACCCCGGCGGGAATCAGCCGGCGCGCCAGAGAAGAAATCATGTAAAAGTGAATATCAAAGTGAGGCTGCATGTAGGGCGTGGGAGGATGCCCCTGTGGTTCCCAGTTGAAATAGACGTGTGTAAACAGTGAGTCCGATGCCACGCGGGGAAGTTCGAGGCTCACATCCTCTTCACCGCCCGGCAGCCCCTGAAGCAGGCCTGCCGTAAACGTGACGCCCATAGCCACGGGTACCGAGTCTCGCGTGGTCTGTATCCACGAGCGGATGGTCCCTTGACCCATCGATGCCGAATCGCCGTAAAATGTTCCTTGCGCAAAGACCGAAGCGGTAGACAATGCCAACAGCAGAAACAAAGCAGCCGGTCCGAAATTAGCCTTCGTAGTCATGCCATTCCTCTCAGTTGAATCGAATGCACCCCGACAGATTGCAGTACGTGTTGAGAAGCGGCACAGTCCTCACGCTCACTCCTCACAGGTAGAAGATACTCCTTAAACCCTTATTGATCATCACAGATTCGATGAAGTAAAGCAATTCAAGGCATAGACAGCAACCATTCAGGATACGTCCCGCCTGCCGTGCCCGCCCCGCCACAGGAGGTTATCGATGGCTATTTTTCAATGCCCGATCACGTGCAGGAGCCCGCGCCATTAAGTAAGCTGCCGTGCTGGGGCACTTTTCATAGACCGGGGGAGGCATAAGGCATCAGACATCCCCTCCCAGTCTTCAGGCTGGCACCTAAGGAGGATTCCTTCGAGCATCCAATACACGGCGCGGGGTCTGCAGCAGATGGGTAGTGCATGCTAACACCTTGAAAAAGCCAATAGAAAACCAGCACAGCGGGCACAACATAAGCGTAGAGGAGTGGTCCGAAAAATTCAAACCATAGCTTTGGACTAAACTTAGGCAATGTTGGAAATAGCCGGGATTCTATTGCTTTTCGCGGAGATGAGTCCTAAATTGTAAGCCTTGAGAAGCCCTTGAAAAAAGTTGACTTTCACAGTGTTTGCATAGTGTAGGGTGATATTTCCCAGACATGCAGAAAGGTAAAGCCGTGAAGATTTTTCGGATAGCGTTGTTTGCTCTGGTCTTGCTGTGGACCGCAATGGCCTTTGCGGAGGCACCCACCCACCTCTTAGTGCGTGTTTTGCCCGGTACTAAAGCACGTCTTCAGGAACTCTACAGTTACTCCCGGCTCGATCTCGTGCCCGGCGATTCTCCGATGCAACCCAACCTTGTGGCACTGCCCGAGGATTTGCAATTCCTGACAGAGCATGGGTTTGCTTATGAGATTCTGCAGCAGAGCATCGAGCAGTTCTATGCTTCACGGCTGCACGATATGCCCGGCGCCACCATGGGTGGCTATCATACCTTTGCGGAAATTCAGTCCGCAATGGATTCCATCCATAATGAGCATCCCACCATTGCCGGGACCAAGTTCAGCATCGGCAGCACCTACGAAGGGCGCAGCCAATGGGTCATGAAAATTTCCAGCAGTCCCAACAGCGACAACGGGATGCCGGAAGTCTTTTTCAACTCCATGATTCACGCCCGCGAGCCCGAAGGCATGGAAGCCCTGCTCTATTTTGCGCGCTGGCTGACCAATGGCTACGGCTCGGATCCGATGGCGACCTATCTGGTCAACAACCGTCAAATCTATTTCCTGCCCTGCGTCAATCCCGACGGCTACGAATACAACCGCAGCACCAATCCCAGCGGCGGCGGTATGTGGCGCAAGAATCGCAAACCCAACGGCGACGGCACCTACGGAGTGGATTGTAACCGCAATTTCGACCTGGCTTGGGGGATTGACAACAACGGCTCCTCGCCGAATACATCGGATGAAACCTACCGCGGCCCGTCGGCATTCTCGGAACTCGAAACACAGCACCTGCGCGATTTCATAAATGCTCATCATTTTGTAACCGAACAGGATTGCCACACCTATCAGGATGACATTCTGATTGTGTGGGGAACCAGCTATTATCCGCCGCCCAGCGGCAACGGTCTCTGCGCGGATGACGCAACCTATCGCATGATTCTGGACTCGATGAATTATTTCATCCATCAGAACAGCGGCATTTACTATGCAACGGGCGCTCCGTGGCAGATTCTGTACAACACCAACGGCGGTTCGTGCGACTGGGAATATGCCTCCGGGCTTGGCCATTCGAAAATCTTTGCCTTGACCACGGAAATCGGCAACTCCTCCGACGGCTTCTGGCCGCCGCAAAGCCGGATCTTGCCGCTGGCTCAGGAGAATCTCGGCTCTTTTATTTTCCTCGCCCGCGTCGCCGGTCCGCTGGCCCCGCGCCCCTATCAGGTGACCTACAACAGCCAGTGCCAGAGTGAAGTGAACGGCAACGGCAATGGAATCACCGAACCGGGTGAAGGTCTCAACCTGAATGTCACGCTGAAGAATTCCGGAACCAGTTCGCTGACAAATATTCAGGGCGTGATCACCACCACCGACCCCTATGTCACCATCGCCCAAGGGACCTCCGCCTGGGCCGATCTGATTTCCAATGCCACGGGCACCAACACCACCCCGTTTCGTCTGACCGTCTCCGCCGGTTGTCCGGCGATCCATTTTATTCCGCTTAATTTGCACGTGACCGCGGCCAACCTCGACACGAATATCGCGCTGAATGCCACCGTCGGCAACTCTTGTTTGTATGATCAGGTGGAAAACGGCACCAATGGCTGGACCACCGGCGGCACGCAGAATCAGTGGCACGTGGCTACGCGCCGCTATAGTTCCGCGACGCATGCCTGGCTCTCGGGTGCGGATGCAGGCAACTATGCCGACAACATGAGCGCCTATCTGCTCAGCCCCACGCTCATCATGGGTGCCGGCGCGCAGCTTATCTATGACCAGTGGTATGCCCTCGAGTCCAACTTCGATTACGGCTATGTCGAAGTCAACACCGGCTCGGGCTGGGTGCAGGTCGGCACGACGGTGACCGGGTCATCGAACGCCTGGGTGCATACTACGGTGAACCTGCCGGTGACCTGCGCGGGCACTCCGGTGCAGATCCGTTTCCGCATGACGTCCGATGCCAACACCAATGCCGAAGGCTGGTACATCGACAACATCAATACCGGCTGTCCGCCTCCCTCGCAGCTTATTGTCGGCGTGCCCAACGGCGGCGAAAGCTGGTATACCGGCGAATCCAACAACATCACGTGGACGTCACAAAGCTTCTCGGATAACGTCCGCATCGAACTCAACCGCAGCTATCCGTCGGCCACGTGGGAAACCATCGTCGCCAGCACCGGCAACACGGGCAGCTACAGTTGGCCGGTGACCGGCCCGGTCAGCACCACCGCGCGGGTGCGCATCAAGGGCGTCACCCAGACAACCGTGGGCGATACCTCCAATGCCAACTTCACCATTGCCACCCGCAGCCTGACCGTAACGGCTCCCAACGGTGGCGAGAGTTGGGTCACGGGGACCAACAATACCATTACCTGGACCTCGACGAATGTCTCCGAGAACGTCAAGATCGAACTGAACCGCAGCTATCCCGGCGCCACGTGGGAGACGATCACTGCCGGCACGGGCAACACCGGATCATATGTCTGGAATGCCACCACGCCCGCAACCAGTTCGGCCCGCGTGCGTATCATCGGATTGGTTCATCCCACGTTGGGCGATACCTCCAATGGCAACTTCTTCATTGGCCAGCCGGGTGTCACGGTTACCTCGCCCAATGGCGGGGAATCTTGGATAATTGGCACAACCCACACCATTACCTGGACCTCGCTGGGTGTGTCGGGCAACATGTTCATCGACCTGAACCGTGCCTATCCGGGCGGCTCGTGGGAAACGCTCTCGGCCAGCGCGCCGAACAGCGGCAGTTTCTCCTGGACCGTAGCCGGCAGCGCCTCCTCATCGGTGCGGGTGCGCGTCACCAGTCTGAACAACTCAGCCTACAATGACCTGTCCGATAACAACTTTGCTCTTGCCAATCCCAACCAGCCGCCGGTAATTGTGCATGATCCGCTGCACGATCAGCAGCCTGCCACCTTCACGGTCACGGCGTTGGTCACGGATGATGCTTCGGGATTCGTCACGCGGTTCTTTTACAAGCTCAGCACGGCGCTCTATTACGATTCCTTGCTGATGGGACCCACGGCCAACCCCAATGAGTTCGCAGGCTCTGTTCCGCCGTTGGCCGCAGGCAGCTATGTGTACTACGTGAAGGCTACGGACGCGGTCGGCGCGGCGACGCAGACCACGCCGTTCACGTTCTACGTCGGCGGGATGTGCGGCACGGAGACAGCCTATGATGACGGCATTTCCGAACGCAGCAACTGGTCGCCCAATCCCTTCGTGCAGTGGGGTGTGAAGTTCACGCCGTCCGCCGCGCCGTTTGCGCTGTGCTATGCCCGTATCGGCATTTCGGCGGATCATCCGGATTCGTCGCACAGTCCCGTGCAGGTGCAGGTGCGTCTGGCCGATGGTTTGGGCGGTCTGCCCGGCACGGTGCTACAGTCCCGCACCGTGGGCAGCATCGGCAATGTCCCCGGTGGTGTGCCGCCGATTCCCGCGCCGTTCGACTATGTCGTCTTCAATGACAATTCCGGCAACCCGCTTCTCCTGAACGGCGATTTCTACATCACAGTCTCCAACAGCGGCGCAACAGGCTATGAAGCCTTCCTGCAGGATACCTCCAGCGCCTATGCCGGACATTCCTACTATTACGATTGCGATTCGCTCTGGCACAATGAAAACAGCGGGCTTCCCAATGCCCGGCTGGGCAATCGCATGATCCGCGCCGGAGGTTTCAGTCTTACTCCGCCGACCATTGTGGTCTCCACCGTGGGCAGTGACGCCCATCTGAACTGGACCAACCTGCACGCGCCCTATTACCGCGTATACAGCGCCCTGACTTCTGACGGCCCGTTCACTACGCTGGTAGGCTCGACCACGGACACATCCTTCGTGCAAACCGGCGGCGCCAATCTCGACCGCAAATTCTACACGGTCCGCGCCTCCACGCTGCCATAATCTCGACTGTACCCGTCAACACCGGGGCACAAACGGAAAGGGCTGCGATCTTAGAAGATCGCAGCCCTTTCCAATTTTCAGCGTTTCAGACTTTCAGTATTTCAGCGTTTTCTTAGTGCTCCACCAACCGGGACTCTTCGGCTTTGAGATGCTGTTTCCAGTTCTTCAGAAAGCGCTCGCGGTGGTACTTGTAGCCCTTTTCATAGCCTTCGTAATGTGGACCGTCGGTCCCGACACGTTTCATCTCCCGGCGGCAGCGCGCCATATGATACATATCCGCCAGCAGCTCCTCGGGCAGGTTGTCCGTATTGCTTAAGACCGTGGGCATCGGCACTCGTTCGTCTCCGCCGCTAAGGTGCGCGATTTCGTGCTTTTTGTCCTTGCCATCTTCAAACACCCGCACATCAAACGCGCCGATCCCCAAGGCCCGGCAGGCAAAACCCAAACTGCACCCCCGCTCGACGAATTTCAGCTCGATATTCTTGTCAACGTACTGGACGCGCTCCATCGCCTCATTCCCTTTCGCTAATTCTTTAAGTGATCGGACTGCTTCTTACATTATCTGGCTATGTCATCTGAAGTCTTTAATCTCCTGTTGGTTAAGGTAACAGATTCGCTTTATCAATGCAAGCGGCCCGCTGTGACATCTTCAGATGCTCTGCTTGAGGGCTTGACTCGGCCCTAATCTGTTTGTATATTACAAACATGTTTGCAGCGCAGACAAGGCGGACTCATCTTTCCGGAAATCAAAATGGAAACGACTGATTTAGATCAACTTCAGGATGATATTCTAAGCCGCTACAACCGCGACGGAGCACTGGAATTTCTGCTCGGGCTCGGTCTTATTCTCGGAGGATTGCGTCTGCTTGTCCACGGCAACATGACGTCCCCCATGACACTGGCTCTCTTCGTCATTATCCTTGCGGCGCGGGCTTGGCGGCGCAGGATCACCTATCCGCGCCTCGGCTACATCGAATTGTTGGCTACCCGCCGCCACAAGTGGCGCGTGCGTGTCCTGACCATGTGGGTGGTGGCGCCACTGCTCATTGCCTTGGCGGCGATGCTCTACAAAGTTGCCGGTGGCGCGCCTGATGATCCGGGTCTGTTCGAGCATCGCGAAATGAAACTGGTCTTCGGCAGCATCATCGCTCTGATCATCGCAATGGTCGGTGGCTTTCACAGGATGAAGCACCTCTATCTCTTTGCCGCGCTCCTCTGGCTGCTCATCTTTGCCGCTTACGCTCTTAACCTGAGCGGCGGCTACGCACTACTCACCACCGGCGCCGCCCTGCTGATCACCGGCCTTGTGCGGCTGCGGCTCTTTCTGCGTGACAACCCGAAATTGGAAGAAGAAGCACATGGCAGTGTCTGAAATAAACAGGCTGGAAGATCAAATTCTCGAAAACCAGACGGGCGGCGGCGGTCGAGAGCTTTCAGATGCGGTTTTGTTCGCGGTCATTGGCATCGCAGCATTCTTTAAACTCGACATGCTGCCTTGGCTTGGCTTTCTGTTTGCGGCCATAGCCTGCCTCATCCTCGGGGCAATGTTCTGGCGGAGGAAGATTATCTATCCCCGCGTCGGCTATGCCAAAATGCGCCAAGAAAGTGCCCTGTACAAGGTGTTTAGACCCCAACGCCGTTTCGTAATCCTGCAAATGATGACATTCCTCGTGTTGATCGCCATTGTCTGCATTGTCAAACTCTATTTGCCCCCGCAAACTTCTTCTGACTCTGCTTCATCCGACGGCTCGTATGCCTTCACCTTTTGGATATTCATGCTATCGGCGTCGGCGGGTGCCCGTCAATGGCGAAATATCCTGCTCATTGCCGCGTGGGCAACGGCGGTGCTGCTGACTTCAACCCTGTGGCACGTGAACATCCTGTACGCCATCGCCATTTCATTTAGTGTCGCCCTTATCTTCGGCCTCCGCAAACTCCGCCGCTTCCTCAAAGAGAATCCCGTGCTCGAAGGAGATCCCGCCGATGACCTCTCCCGCTGAGAGCGGCGATTTCAAACCCCTTGCCGAACTGGATCCGGTGATCCATGCTCCCGCGCGGCTGGCTATCGTCGCCGCGCTCTGTGTGGTGCAGGAGGCCGACTTTGTGTTCCTGCAAAAGCATACCGGACTGACGCGCGGCAACCTCTCCTCGCATCTGAGCAAGCTCGAAGCAGCAGGATACGTCACCGTGGAAAAGAAGTTCGTCGAGCGGGTCCCCCGCACACTCCTGAAACTAACTCCGCAGGGCCTCGAAGCCTTCCACAAATACCGCCAACAGATGCAGCAGACTCTGAACGAATTGCCGGAGGGGCGGATCTAAGATCCGCCCGCTGATCGCCAACGTCCGTTCAACGTTTGCGCCTTCGGTTCAAATTAGCTACATTACCCGCAATCTGGCCTTCGATACCCTTTCCCAACTTCAGATTTCTTAATGCTTCTGTACTTTATTCAAGCCTTCGCCGCCGCCTTCGCCAGCACCGATCCTATCGGAGCCGCTCCGGTATTTGTCGGCTTAACCGCGCAGATGGACAAGCGGCAGAAGATCCGTGCTGCTATCCGTGCATCTGTCTCCTCCTTTCTGATTCTGGCTATTGCCGTTGTGCTGGGCCGTTACATCCTTGGCCTGTTCGGCATTTCCCTGCCCGCGTTTCAGGCGGCGGGTGGACTGGTGATTGTCCTCATGGGTCTCGAAATGCTCCGTGGCACTCCCACCCGCGTGCAGCATGATGATCAGACCGACGAGGAGACCGACGACCCCATCATCGTTCCCTTCTCCATGCCATTGGTGGCCGGACCCGGCGCCATTACCACCATGATCACCCTCACGGCGCGCTCCGACAGTTGGGCAAACCAGTTCATCGTGCTGGTGGCCATCGGCATCGAGACCTGTGTGCTGCTGGCGATTCTGCTCTCCGCCGCGTGGCTCTCCTCACATATCAGCCAGAGCGGCCTGAAAGTTCTGCTCCGTTTCCTCGGCCTGATCCTGCTCGCCATCGGCGCCCAGCTCCTGCTCTCCGGCGTGCAGCAGTTCATGCTGCCGGGAAAAAGCTAAGTCGCCGCTTGCCTCTTATCCTTCCCCTTTGGAACAAGGGGAAATAAGAAGAGGTTCTGCCCGCATCCGCCACCACCTCCCCGTAGGGGCGGGTTAAGCAGAAGACGCCACACATCAGAGAATGCAACACGCGCAACCCGCCCGCGCCACATCCTGCAATCACTAAGACGGGAGGGTTGCGGCAGACCTTAACCCTCCCCTACACCGGTCAGATCAAGGGTATTGCCTCTGCCGTAGGGGCACGACATGTCGTGCCCGTCTTCTGTGAACGCGCGGTGCCCCGAAGGGCCATCCGCGCTCTCCTTTCGCATGATACTTCCAACCGGAGACCTTCTCCATGCGCATCCTGATCACCGCTCTTCTCCTCGTCCTCGCTTCATCTCTTGCTCTGTCTGCGCCCACAATACACGACAGCACCGAATGGGATCTGCAGCCATCGCTGACCTATGACGCCCTCTGCCTGCTGAATACTCTTTCCGCCGATTCCTTCTACCTCGACTATTACCAGAAGGATTACAATGAACTGGCGCCGAAACTGACGCCCGAGGCGAAGACCGCGCTGGCGGCAATTCGTCACGGCATCAAGGATGAGATGCACGGTATCATCTCCGCTGCGCTCTGCCTGTATTTTTCCGCGGTGAATGATACTACGCTGGATCAGCTTGTCGCCACGGTGGATCATCCCGAGACCATGCAAGCGGCGCTGAAGCAGACGCCGTATTATGACGAGCAGCAGTGGCAGGGCTTCATGGCGCTCCGGCCCGCTCTGCGCACGGTGTTTGTCTGGATGAAGCAGACCGGGTTCGACGCCTACTGGCACTCCACCGTTCTGCCCAAAGTCCAGCGCCGCATCGAAGAGATCCGCAAGGACTTGCCGCACTACAATGTGATCGGCGAGGATGAGGCGCTGCTCGGTGCGCCGCTGCCGTCCCACCGCATCACCGTCTACATGCTCTACTACTGCCAGCCCCACGGCATCAAAATTGTCGGCACGCGCTTCCTGTCGGACGTCGCCTATCCCTTCGATATCGTGGTCCGCAACGCCGCCCACGAGATGATGCATCCGCCCTTTGACCTGAGCGGCGACTCCGTGCTGGTGGCGGCGCTGAACACGCTGCAGCAGGATACCTTCCTGATGGACAAGGTGCTGCATCACAATCCCGACTTCGGCTACAACGACTTCCCCGGCTTCATCGAAGAGGACTGCGTGCAGGCCCTCGAGCAGACGGCCAACCGCAGTATGGGCATCGCCCCGGAGCCCCGCCAGCGCTGGACACAGAGCGATGACGGCATGCACGTGTTTGCGGTTGCCCTCTACAGTGTCATGACCGCTGAAAACTACAATGCAAAACACGAGCGCTTCTCACGCTTTCTGATCCGCATGATTCAATCCGGACGTCTCGCACCGGGAAAAATCAAAACAGTTTACGATGCCTTTTACGCCTCCAAATAGGAACATTGGATGAAGACGATTTTCAACGACAGTGACTTCGCCGCACTCGAAAAGCGCGTGCAAACCCTCGGGCCGGTCGCACCCCGGCAGTGGGGAAAAATGGATGTGGGACAAATGCTGGCCCATGTCAACCGCGCCATCGATCTTAGCATGGGCAACATCTCCGCTCCATCCGAGAGCACATGGCTCCTCCGCGTGCTCATCAAACGCTGGGCCGTGGGCAGCCTTCCCATCATGAAGAGTTCGCCAACCTCCGACACCATGCGCATGACCGATCCGAAGGATTTCCAAATCGAAAAGCAGAAACTGCTGGAAAATCTGCGCGCCGCCAAAGCCCGCGGCCTTGCCGGCACATGGTCGCCGCACGTCGCCTTCGGCCCGCTGACCGCCGATGAATGGGGCCGCCTGCACCATAAGCATCTCGACCATCACCTCCGCCAGTTTGCCGCATAGTCCGGGAGCAGACCCATGCCGCTCAAACTTCTCTCCACCCTTGCCACGGCCGCCATGGCCGCCGCCGTGATCGTGCTCTATCTGCGTCACGCACTGTTCTCGCCTTCGCCTTTCGTAATTGTGCCGCAAATCATCGCCCTGCTGCTTATGGTCTGGGCACGGCTGACTCTTGGCGTCCGCAGCTTTCACTATACGGCTGATCCCACCGCAGGCGGTCTGGTCATCAGTGGCCCATATCGCCTCATGCGCCACCCCATCTATGCCGCGGTGCTCCTGTTCGTCTGGACCAGCGTCATCTCCCACTGGAGTGCCCTCCACGTTCTGCTGGGGCTGCTGGCCACCGCCGGTGCCGTCTTCCGCATGCTCTCCGAGGAACGCCAACTTCGCGCCCATTATCCGGGCTACGATGACTATGCCCGCCACACCCGGCGGGTGATCCCGTTTATCCTGTAGTTTTCAGCGTTAGTGGCACGAACCGTGCATTGAGCAAGGTGCTATACTGCTCGATGCCGGTTTTTGTATGCCCGGGAATGAAGGCAACTTCAGAAATTACAGAGCCTTTTGCCAGCGGACAGGGTTGTCTATTATGGTGGAAGGCTCTGCATGTTTTGCGGAGTTTGCGATTTTCTGCATAGAGGTGGAGTAGGGTAAGTCCTGATTGGGTGCACCGCAACTTAAGGAGGCTGGACGATGAAGCTTTCTACTCTGTTTCTGCTACTGACCGTCTTTTGCACAGCAACGATGGCTGATCCCCGGTTGTGGGGTCCGCAAGGTCTGGCGCTGACCGGCAATGGCCGTGTCGAATGGGATCAGTCTACCGCCTGGAATGACGCAGGCTATGCTGCTATCACCTGGTCCGACATGCGGAATAACAACCGCGAGGTCTATGCTCAGCTCATCGGTCCGGATGGTGATCTGCTATGGGGCAACGGTGTGCAGATCACGAACAATGCTCAGGAACAGAGTTCCGCACTCATCACCGCCATCGACGGCGGCTGGATTGTGGCCTGGATCGACTACCGCAATGTGCCACGGGGAGATCCCGACTACAACGATTACGGCGGCGAGATCAGGCTGCAAAAACTGAACAACCAAGGCCAGCCGCTCTGGACAGCCGACGGCGTCCGGGTGGACAGCAGCACATACGTCAGCCGCGCGTCCTTGCGGTTGCTTCCCGATTCTACGGGCGGCGCTCTGCTGGCGTGGATGGGCCGTGCTTCTTCGGGTGCCTTGCATATCTACGCGGCGCGGATCACCGGCGCGGGCGAAGCGGCTTGGCCGACGGTAACAGTTTTGCCCAGCGGCGTCAATGCGTTGGTCGCGACCACCGACAACTCGGATGGAATGATCCTGGCGTGGGTGGAGAACACCGTGCTGAAAGCCAGCCGGATTGCCGCGTCGGGCGCGCAGCCGTGGGGAACGGTCACCGTGCGCGATAGCGTGAGCTACTATTACAAGCCCGCCATTGCCTCCGATGGCAATAACGGCTTCTATGTGAGCTGGGTTAATACGCTCCTCGTCAACAACTTCGATATCTGGGCACAGCATGTCAGCGCCACCGGGCAACGGCTGTGGGCAGATCGTGGAATTCCCGTCTGTACCGCTTCCTCAACGCAATACGACGTGGCCATCGCCACCAGTACCAATGCGGGAGTTGTCGACGGCTGTCTGTTGACCTGGTATGATCAGCGCGAAGGAGGCCAGGCACATTACTACACTCAAAAACTTGATGCCGGCGGCACCGCACTCTGGGGAGAAAACGGCACGCTGCTCTGCGACTCCGCGTCGTCCGGGCAGATCCTGACTCCCGTTAGTGACAACGAGGGCGGCTTGGTCGCCGCATGGGATTTCTGGGTCGGCACGGCCTATGAAGGCCGCAGCATCAATGCCGTCCGCCTGAATGCCTCGGGAGTGGCCGCCTGGCCGCAGGGAACCGTTCCGGTCTGTGATGATCCGCTCGATGACGATCAACTGCCGGCCATCATTCCGCAACCGGATGGCTTCCTCGCGGTGTTTGAAACCGGCACCCATGGCGATGAGGTTCAGCAACTGGCCTTGCAGAAACTTGGCCGCGCCTCCGGGGAGCGGGAATTAACGCCTCGCGGAATCACACTCGTATCTTTCCCGACCACCGTCATCGGCAACGGTATTCCGGTTCCGATGTCCAATGGCCGCACGGCGCTGGTGGGGAGCAACAATGAAAAGACCTGCTTCCAAATTCTAAGCACCGATGGCCGGCCTCAACTGAATCCGGATTCCATCTTTATCCTCCCCGATACCACAGGTGTGCATTACGAAATGTACCCGGAATATTTCTACACGGGACAGGCCTGTTCGGATGGCAGCGGCGGCTTCTTTGCGCTGCAAAGCTGGGGCAACGATGAATCCGGCTATGAAGCCTTTCTGGGCCATGTGTCCTCGGAAGGACAGGTGCTGAACAATGGCCGCGCCGGCTGGGTGTGGGAGGGCGCGGACGTCACCGATTATGGCATGATGTCCAGTCTGATTTCTCCGGATAGTGCGGGCGGCTGCTATGTCTCCTTCCAACTCTGGTATCCCGAGACCGGCGTCTACCTGATGCGGATGAATGCGGAGTGCCAGCGGATGTGGACACAGCCTGTCTGCCTCGATACCGTCGCCTGGTACCAGTCCAATGAAACCAAGGTGGCCACTACCGCCGATGGCAGTTGCATCGTCGCATGGTCAGGCTCTGCCGGATACCGTTTAGGCGGTGTTTCCGCCGCCGGGACTCTCAGGTGGACGGTGGCCGTCAGTGACTATTCCGATTGGGATCTTCCCCATCCCAAACTGACCACCGACGGCCAGAACGGCGCCTATTGCACGTGGATGGAAAACGTTAACGCCCCGGAAATGTTCCACGTTCACGCCCAGCACGTGAATGAAAATGGCGAGGAGCTTTGGCCGCACGGCGGTCTGCGCGTCTCCACTCAGGCCTCATGGCAGGCTCAATCCCGTCCGATGACAGACAACGCGGGCAATCTGATCGTCATCTGGACGAACGAGTCAGAGGGCATCGGGTATGATCTCCGTGCACAAAAAATGTCGCCGGACGGCGCACGGCTCTGGAGCGATAGCGGCCGGGTAGTCTGCAACGCCCCCACCAGCCAGCGCAATCCTGCGGTGGTTTCGGATTTTGCGGGCGGTGTCTTTGTGGCGTGGGAGGATGCCAATGACATCAACAATGGTAAATCCCACATCTCCGCCACGCATCTGGACAGCGACGGTTTCTCCGGCCCCGATCCCTATTGGGTGCAAAATGAAGGCGGCATCATCAGCGATACCGCCGCCAATGCGAATGTCAGTCCGGTCATAATCGCCGGAGCGGCGGGCAGCGCAGTGGTGCTCTGGTCGCAGGATCTGAATCAGTCTGCCGGATCCGCCTATAGCTTATTCGCTCAGCGGATCTCCGCCGCCCCCCTTGCGTCGGGTTCCGACGTCATCCTTCATCCTTCCGCCTTCAGCCTTTCCCAAAACTACCCCAATCCTTTCAATCCCACCACGCGGATCAGTTTTGATCTGGCTAAAGCGGGGATGACCAAGCTGACGCTGTTCAATCTGCTGGGCCAGGAAGTGCGCACCCTGACGAATGAATACTTAACAGCCGGAGCCCATCAGGTGAATCTCGATGCCTCCTGTCTGCCCAGCGGTCTCTACATCTACCGCCTCGAATCCGGCAGCTCCACCGCCAGCCGAAAAATGATTCTGCTGAAATAAACTATGGCACTGCTTCTGTGAACCGCAACTTGAGGAATTCGAACATGAGACTGTCTTCGGTATTTTTACTTCTTATGAGCTTGGTAGCGGCGGCAACGGCCGATCCCCGCCTTTGGGATCCCCGTGGCGTGTCCGTCAGCCCGATGGGCCGTGTGGAATGGGAACGCGCCACCGCCGGCAACAGCTCCGGCTATACCGCTGTGGCATGGTCCGATATGCGCACCGGCAACCGCGAGGTGTATGCCCAACTGATCGATCTCGCCGGCAACAACCTCTGGAATGGCAGTAACGGCGTACAGCTCACCGACAATCTGCTCGAGCAGAGCCAGCCCGTCATCACCGCCACCGAAGGCGGCTGGATCGTGGCCTGGATCGACTACCGCAATGTGCCACGGGGCGGCGAGAACAGCATGACCGGCGGCGAAGTCCGCCTGCAAAAACTCAACAATCAGGGTGACATCCTCTGGACCGCCCAAGGTGTTCGCGCCGAAGGAACAGCACAGGTCTACCGCGGCACATTGAAACTCGCATCCGATGCCGCCGGCGGTGTCCTGTTTGCCTGGATGGGCGTCCTCGGTGGGAATTACGATCTCTGCGCCGGGCGCATTACCAGCGCGGGCGAGATCGCGTGGCCGACGGTACATCTCAACACTGTTGTCGACCAGTATCACCTCTTCGAAGCGGCGACCGATGGCTCCGGCGGACTTTTCCTGACGTGGATCCGCTCCGGTAGCATCTATGCCAGCCGCATCACGCCGCAAGGCTCGTTTCCCTTCGGCACCGTGGTCGTGCAATCACAACTATCCGGTGGCTATGGGTCCGTCATTTCTGCGGACAGCAGCGGCGGCTGCTATATCGCCTGGTTCGCGCAGGCGGCGCAAACCGACATGGACATCTTCGCCCAGCGTCTGAATGCGGCCGGGCAGGCCCAATGGAATGACGGTGGTGTTTTGGTCTGCGACGCGCCTGCCGAACAGTATTATCCATCCGTCGCTCCCAGTCTGAACGCCGGAGTCCCCGATGGCTGCCTGCTGACATGGTATGACCATCGCGTCGGATCCAATCCGAACGTCTACTATACGCAAAAGCTCGATCTGAACGGCACCGCGCTCTGGGGTGTCAACGGCATTCTGCTCAGCGACAGCGTGATGTCCTATCAGGACCTGAGCCTCTTTAGCGACGGGGCCGGCGGCCTCGTAACCTGCTGGGAAGATGAACGGCAATCTTACCAGAATATACCGATGGCCGGCTACGACATCCGCGCTACGCGCCTGAACTCCGCCGGACAGCCCGTCTGGTCGCCGGCGATTGTTCCGGTCTCTCTGGCCACCGGAGACCAATGGATTCCCGTGCTTCTGCCGCAAAGTGACCGCTATGCGGTGCTGTTTCAGAATGGAGTGTATGCGAGCGATGTCCGGGGCATGGGAATCCAGATGCTGAATCGCCAGACGGGCCAGCGGCTGCTCCCCGGTGACGGCCCGGCGATGCTGGACCGCCCGACCCACAATATTCAGGGTGCCGGCGCTGCGCCGATGTCCGGCGGCCGTACCGCAGTTCTCTGGTATGAACGCGCGACCCATTATCAAATTTTGAACAGCGACGGTCACGCCACGCTGAATGCGGACACCGCGCTGATCCTCCCCGACTCCGCGGTCTGGTATAGTGCGGTCACTCAAACCTGTCCGGATGGCAGTGGCGGATTCTTCGCCGTGCTCTCCAGTGGCGACAGTGAATACGGCTACACGGCGTTTGTCGCCCATATGGCTTCCGATGGACATATCACGGGCAATGGACGCGCACGTCTGCTCTGGCAGGGCCCTACGGGAGATTACAGCATCAACACCGCACTGGCCACACCGGACAGCGCCGGCGGCTGCTACGTGGTGTTCAGCTACTACTCGAGTCCCACCTCCGAAAGCTATGTCCTGCGCCTGAATTCCGATTGCGAGCGGATCTGGACGACTCCTACGACGCTGGAGCACCATGCGTCCATTGACGTCGACAATACCAAACTTATCACCGGCGCTGACGGCAACTGCCTTGTGGCGTACAAAAGCGAGGCAGGGTATGCCTACCACCTCGCGCGCGTCAATGGCGACGGCCAGGTGCTGTGGAATATTCAGGTCAGTGACACCGTGGGTTGGATGGACTATCCCAAGCTGACGTCCGACGGCCGGAACGGAGCCTACTGCACGTGGCTTCGCTCCTCCTCCATGACCGCCGGTGACTATCGGGTCCAGGCCCAGCATGTCGCCGCAGATGGCAGCGTTCTCTTTCGTCCCGGCGGCATGTCCGTCTCTACCCTGGGAGGCCTGCAAGCCCAATCCCGTCCGCTGTCGGACCAGGCGGGAAACCTGATCGTCATCTGGATCCAGACGGTGGACGTCACGTTCGAGCGGGATGTGTATGCTCAAAAATTCTCTCCGGATGGAGCCTATCTGTGGGCAGATTCCGGAGTGGCGGTGTGCAACAGGCCGGGTGGGCAAATCAATCCGGCGGTGCTCTCCGACAATGGCGACGGCGCCTTCGTGGCGTGGCTGGACAACGATTACAACTGGGCGCATGTCGGCGCCACCCATCTGAACGCCGATGGCACCTCCGGACCCGATCCTTACTGGGTGGCCAACACCGGCGGCATCATCAGTGATTCCGTCGCCGAAGTCTACGACAGCCCGCTATTGGTTCCCGGTGCGGACAACAGCGCCATTGTGCTCTGGTCGCAGGACCTCGGTCAATCCACCGAGCGCAGCTTCGATTGCTATGCCCAGCGGATCGTCGCCGCCAGTCTCGGCTCGGGTCCGGAGTTCATCCTTCATCCTTCAGCCTTCAACCTTTCCCAAAACTTCCCCAATCCTTTCAACCCCACCACGCGAATCAGTTTTGATCTGGCTAAAGCGGGACTGACCAAACTGACGCTGTTCAATCTGCTGGGGCAGGAAGTTGCCACACTGACGAATACCTACTTGACGGCAGGCACGCATCAGGTGGAATGGGATGCCGCGGCGCTCGCTTCGGGCGTGTACGTCTACCGCCTCGAATCCGGCAGCTTCACCGCCAGCAAAAAGATGGTTCTGCTGCGATGATGCGTGCTTTCAGTTGCATCTTGTCTTTTTGATCGCTACATTTTTAGTGCAGGGCCGGGCGCTACCCGTCGGCCCTGCACTCTAAACTGCTTGATCTGCATGATGATACGTACACAGTCGATGTCCGAGGAGTCTTTTCCATGCCCGATTTCCGTACTGCCGATGAGATTTTGGATTTTGCCATTCGCCGCGAGGAAGAAGCCGCGCAGTTCTATGTAGAACAGGCCGACAAGATGAACCATCCCGCCACGCGGCAGGTGTTTCTCGATTTTGCCAAAGAGGAAATCGTCCACAAGGAAAAGCTCACGGCTGTCAAAAACGGCCGGCACCCTATGGCTCCGCCGCAGAAGATTGCCAATCTGAAAATCGCCGATTATCAGTCGGCCTCGCCGCAGGTCGGGCCTTACATGACCTATGCCGAGATGCTGCAGGTGGCCATGCAGAAGGAAAAGGAAGCCTTCCGCCTCTATTCCGACCTCGCCGCCGCAGTGGACAGCACCGAACTGCGGACGCTGTTTCAGGGACTGGCCAATGAAGAGGCCAAGCACAAGCTGCGCTTCGAACTGGAGTATGACAAGGAACTCTCCGGCGAAAACTGAGTGCGCTCCCGGTCATCATGGACATAGAAACGGCCCTTCGCGGGCCGTTTCCTCTTCGCCAAAAACCCCACTCCTCCTCACCCTCCGGGTGAGGGTGAAAAACAGGCCCCCACCCCCACATCTTTGGGATTCCGTTCCGCTTCGGAACGGAATCCCAAACCCCACCGGCGTCTTCTTTCAACTTTCCCATTTCATTCTTATCTTAAGGAAAAGCACCTCAAGGCCCAGACCATGCGCTCCTTCCTGATCCTTCTGCTAATCGCCACCGCCACCCTCGCCGCCACTCCGCAACCCCAAACCGCCTTCTTCGTCCAAAATGAAGGGCAGTGGGACGGTGCTTTCGCTTTCAAGTACGACGCCCCCGGCGCCACCTACTTCCTGACCTCATCCGGCCTGACGCTCGACCTGCATTCCCCCGAGCCCCGCACCGCCCCCGACCAACTTTGTCATCCTGAAGCCCGTCTTCGGGCTGAAGGACCTCGGGCGAGTCTGGTCCACGGACACGTGCTGAAACTCTCCTATATCAATGCCAACCCCACCCCCATCCTAACCGGCGAAGACAAACTCCCCAGCTACAGCAACTACTTCCTGTCCAAGGATAGCTGCAAGTGGCGCAGCCGTGTGGGCCATTATCGCAGCGTCACCGCCCAAGACGTCTGGCCGGGCATCGATGTCGAATACCGCATCGCACCCTCCGGGGTGGAAACCGTCTACCGCCTCCATCCCGGTGCCGATCCCTCCCTTATCCAACTGCGCTACGAAGGCCAAGACACCCCATTAGCCGTAGATGCAAACGGCAGTTTGCTCTTATCGACGTCTTTAGGCGCGGTGACCGAAGCAGCCCCCTTTGCCTATCAAAACATCAACCATACTCAGGTAACCATTCCCTGCCGCTATGAACTGACCGCTGAGGGCGGCTACCGCTTTGTACTGGGTGCTTACGATGTGACCAAAGAGGTGGTGATTGATCCGGTCGTGTATTGCAGCTACTGGGGTGGGGGATTCGCCGATGCGGTTGAAGTCATTATCCAGGACCATGAGCATCACAAGGTGCTCTACGGAGACGTGAATGGGGGCGAGTTTGGGTTTCCCACTACGCCGGGAGCCTACCGCGAGACATCCAGCGGGTGGTGCGGCTTCCTCTCCAAGTTCAACGCTGACGGCGATTCGCTGCTGTTCTCGACATTCCTCGGAGGTGTTAACCACTCGGTCCGGTCAGCCGTTTGCGATGCCCAGAACGCGGTCTACGTTACGGGAGACCTTGACAGCGTCGGGATCAACCAATATCCGCTGACGCCGGATGCTTTCGACACCACTTGGAGCGGCCCCAGTGAAGGCTTCTTCGCCCGCATTTCCAGCGATGGGGCGACGCTGGAATTCAGTTCCTATTTAGGCGGATCGGGACGGGACTTGTCCAGTGCGCTGGCGGCGGATTCTGCCGGCCTGATCTATGTCAGCGGCACCACCTCTTCTCCCGACTTCCCGCTGAGTGCCGATGCCCTGTACCGAGACTTTATGCGCTTCAGGAGTGGTTTCTTCTCCGTGTTTGATCCGCAAAGCTCTGCACTGCGCTACTCCACCTACTTTCCCGGGACACTTGTCGAACCTCTCGGGCTGACAGTTCAGGCCGGGCAACAAGTCTGGATCTACGGGGATGCCTGGCACGGCGGCATCCCGATCACGGCTAACGCCTATCAGCCTGACTTGCATGGACAGGAAGATGCGTTCTTTGCCCTGCTGGACTGGCAGGCCGATACGCTGCTGTACAGTTCGTATATCGGCGGAATCGCGCCCCCCGATCTCTCCTTCGACGAGTGGATCAATTACCTGCTGCCGTTGGGGGGCGATACGGTGGTGCTATGCGGCAGTACCTATTCCCGCGATTTCCCCACGAGCCCTGACGGCTTCGACACGGTCGGTGTGGTCGACGGCTCGTATCTGCAAAAGGCCTTCCTGACGATGCTGAGATTGCCCGGGACGCTGCTGCACGGCACCCTGCTGGGAGGCTTGGGCGCTCTCTACCCGCACTTTGCCGTCGATGCCCATGGCGCGTTTCTGGCGGCGGGAATGCCCTACGACCGCAGTTTTCCCCTCACCGCCGATGCTGAGGACACGACGCTGCACAGCATGTTTGTCAGCCGCTTAAGCCACGACCTGCGCCGCCTTGAGTACAGCACGTTTCTTGGCGGCGATGCCGGGGCAGGTGATTATATCAACAGTGTGCTCTACGAGCCGGGGCGGGGACTGTGGCTGACCGGGTCGTCTGAGTCGCACGATTTTCCCGTGACCCCCAACGCCTTGATCCCGACCGATCACGGGGTGCTGGGCTACGGGTATTACCTCTGTTATGCCCTGCCCGGAGATACCGACATTACCGATGCAACTTCATCCGTCATCCTTCCGCCTTCATCCTTCAGCCTTTCCTGCTTCCCCAATCCCTTCAACCCCACCACTACGCTTTCCTTCACCTTGCCCGCATCCTCCGAGGTCAAGCTGGAGGTGTTTGATCTGCTGGGCCGCAGTGTCTATCAGCAGAACTTGGGACGGATGAGTGCTGGGGAGCATCAGCACCGCTTCGATGCTACGGCTTTGTCCTCCGGTATCTACTTTGCCAAGTTGCACACCGCCACCGCTTCCCAAATCCGCAAACTGGTGTTGCTGAAATAGTCTGGGTAGCTACGCGATTCATCGCGCGGTCTTGTCTTCCCGAGGCTCAGCCTCCCGCCTGCACCATTTCCCCCCAAATCTCACATCCTCTCCCTTCCGCAAAATCAACAATTCCGCCCATTCCGGTCCGGATCCAAGACCCCATGTCTGCGGGAATTGCGCATTAGTTCAAATACCCCTTGTAAACCCATACCACCTCGGTGTATATTAGGACAAGCGCACAGAACCCCCTTCTGATTCCCCTTTTTCAAAGGGGGAAAGGGCAGAGCTGCGCGGCGGCAGGGCTCTCGTTTTTCCCCCTTTCTCCACTTTAGTGGGGAAAGGGCTGGGGATAGGGGCCTGCCCCGCTGGGCGTTAGTGTGGCCATGGATCAGCACGCCGGAGCATGCTGGCTAGTGGGTATGAGGGGAAGAAAGGAGCCCCGCATCCT